>NZ_JBFANZ010000006.1:0-178670 GCF_040659735.1 Micromonospora sp. NPDC049679 | reverse complement strand
ATGCTGATGGACCCGGATTCCGCGCTGAGCGACATCAGCGAGGCCAGCGCCAACAACTGACCTGCCGACGCTTTCGGGCCTGCCGACGCCTCGGCCGGCCGACGCGCCGCTCCCCGACGGTAGGCTGACGTCATGCCACCGAAGCTGGCCGAGATCGTCGACGAGTTCGCCACCGCACCACGCGACGTGGTGCTGGAGATGCTGCTGGAGTTCTCCGACGCGGTGCCGGCGCTGCCGGCGGGGATCACCGCCGAGGGGATGGAGCAGGTGACCGAGTGTCAGACGCCGTTCTTCCTCCGCGCCGAAGTCGGCCCGGCGGGTAACGGCGGCTCGGCCGCTGACGAAAAGGTCACCCTGTGGTTCGACTGCCCGCTCGAGGCACCGACGACCCGCGCCTTCGCGGGGATTCTCGCCGAAGGACTGGCCGGCGCGACCGCCGCCGAGGTGCTGGCCGTACCCGACGATCTTTATCAGCGGATGGGACTCGCCCAGGCGATCAGCCCGCTGCGGCTGCGGGGCGGCACCGCGATCCTCGGGCGGCTCAAGCGACAGGTCCGGGAACAGATCGCCTGACTCACGACGTTGCCGCGATCGTGGAGATTGAAATCTATTCGGACGTGGTCTGCCCCTGGTGCTACATCGGCAAGCGCCGGCTGGAGCAGGCCTTGGAGTCCTACGACGGCGAAGTAACGATCCGGTTCCGCCCGTTCCAGCTCGACCCGCAGCCGGTCCACAAGCCGGAGCCCCTGGTCGACGCCCTCGCCGCCAAGTTCGGCGGCCCCGAGCGGGCCCGACAGATCTTTGAACACACCACCGGCGCGGCCGCCCAGTCCGGCCTGACGCTGCACTTCGACCACGCCGTCAGCGCCAACACCTTCGACGCGCACCGGCTGGTCTGGTTCGCGACGTCGCGGGGGCGCGCCGCCGAGATGATCGACGCCCTCTACCAGGCGCACTTCACCGACGGTGTCGACGTCGGGTCACGGTCCGCGCTTGCCACACTCGCCGGCGGGGTCGGGCTGGACGAGACCGAGGTACGCGAGTTCCTGGACTCGTCCGCCGGAGTGGCGGAGGTGCGCGGGGAACTGGACGCGGCCCGGGAACTCGGCGTGACCAGCGTGCCGACCTTCGTCTTCGCCGGGAAGTACGCGGTCACCGGCGCTCAGGAGCCGGAGACGCTGCGATCCGTGCTCGACGAGGTGTCGCGGCGTGAGGCGGCCGACGCGGTGATCCGACCTGTCGGTGAACCGTCCGGTGCCGCCCCGAAAGCCGGCGAGTGCGCCGACGACTCCTGTGCCGTCTGACCGTTGATGTTTCACGTGCAACGGTATTGATCGTTGTCGTCAGCCGAGCCGGACACGGTCCCCCGACCGGTCCGGCTCGGCTGCGCGCCGACTACTTCGCCAGGCCGTCCATGACCTGGGCGTTGGGCAGCGCGCCGAGGGCGGGGCCCGGGATCACGATCTTGCTGTGCCGTACGCCCGATCCGACGATCACGTGCGGAACGGCGACAACCCGTGCGTCGACAAGAATCGGCCAATGGTCCGGCAGCCCGACCGGTGTGATTCCGCCGTACTCCATGCCGCTCAGCTCCACCGCCTCCGCCATCGGGGCGAAGCTCGCCTTGCGCACACCCAGGTGACGGCGGACCAGACCGTTGACATCCGCGCGCGTCGTCGCCAGTACGACGCAGGCCACATAGCGGAGCTCGCCCTCGCGCTTGCCCGCGATCACGACACAGTTGGCCGACACCTCCAGCCCCACGTCGTACGCCTCGCAGAACGCGGCGGTGTCCGCGAGAGCGGCGTCGATCGGGGCGACAAGCACGTTTTCGACGTCGACCGGCGCGTCGACAGGCCACAGCTCCAGCGCGGCCGACACCGGCGGCGCCAGCAGGTCGGGACGGCTCCGGGCCGGCTCCGTCTTCAGATTTCCCATCACGCCTGCGATCTTCGCACTGCTCAGGGACCTGCGCCCAGTCAGCTCTCCGTCCCACCCGAACCGCTGCGCTCTGCGGCGCTGCACGTCGGTCAGCGCATGCGTCACCTGCGCGAGCTCCGCCGTGTCCTCCCCGGCGTGATGCGTGTGCGGCAGCCCGGCGAATCCCAGCTCCCGCTTGATCGCACGCTTCCCCGTTCGGCGCCAGTCGCCGCCGGTCATGCCCATCCAGTAGCTGCGCACGTCAACGCCGGGGCCGGTCGCCCCGAACGGACTCCGTCGCCCGGATCCGCCCCGCGGTGCAGCAGCGTCACGCTGACCGTCCCAGCAGCAGGATCAGTTGCTCGGCCCCGCGGAGCCCGAGGTCGCCGGGACACCGTGGTAGGCGTCCAACGCCTCCCGCACCGTCCCGTCGACGCGCAGCACACCGGCGTCGAAGTAGAGGCCACGGAGGCAGAACCGCGTCAGATCGCCCTCATTGTGGGAGACCAGGACCAGCGTGCGCCCCTCCGCGAGCAGCCGCTCGATCGTGGCGTAACACTTCGCGCGGAACTCCGCGTCGCCAACGGCCATCACCTCGTCCATCAGGAGAATGGGATGCGGTAACTGGGCGATCACCGAGAAGCCCAGCCGCACCTTCATCCCGGACGAGTAGTGCCGCACCGGGGTGTCGATCGCCTTCTGCACCTGCTCGCCGGCGAACTCGACGATCTCGTCGAACTTCGCCCTGAGAAATGGCCGGCTGAGACCATGCAACGAACCGACCAGATGCAGGTTTTCCCGTCCGGTCAGGTCGTTGGAGAAGCCGGCGGAGAGTTCCAGCAGCGGCGCTACCGCCCCGCGTACGTGGACAGACCCCTCGTCCGGGATCAGCACGCCCGCGATGAGTCGCAAGAGTGTGCTCTTACCCGTGCCGTTCCGCCCGATGATGCCGACCGTGTCCCCCGCCGAGACCGTGAACGACACGTGCCGCAGCGGCCAGAACCCGGTCCGCTTCGGCTCCCGTCGACCACCATGGATGAACAGCTCGCGCAGCTTGAAATGCCGCAGCCGATGGCGCGTGAACTGGATGCCGAGATCACGCGCCTCGATCATCGGGTCACCATCACAGCTCCCTGAGGAGAGCGGGCTCGAGGTCACCGTTGCCCCCGTCCACCGAGCGGCCTACGCGACCGAGCGGTCGCGAACACCGTTGCCGATGCGTCTCAAACGACACGGTCCACGGTCCGGGGGGTGCGGGGACAGGCGCCGACGCCAGCCACGCGACGGGCTGACGTTATCAGCGGATCGTCCGCGAGATGGCTCGCTGCCGTTTTCCTGCCCGGTCGATCAGGGACCGTGCACCTGACCGCGGGTTGTCTGGTGGCTCTGCCCGGCATGCCGTTCCGCCTCGTGCCGATGCGCGTTGGCGCGCGCCGCGCGGCCGGCGGAACTCTCCTCGGCGGGCGACTGCCGCGCCCGGTCCCGCCACGCCAGATAGCCGACCAGGCCGCCGACCAATGCGACGCCGAATCCCAACGTGATCGAGACCACCACCATTCGTCGATCGTAGACACGCTGTCAACGCAACGAGCGGTGATCTTCGCTGAAATCCGGGTCGGCGAGGAACCAGAGTGACCTCTTGGCCGTACAAATGGCTGTACTACTGCCCAAGGTCAACAGGTGTTTGGGTTGGTGGAGCCGAGGGGAATCGAACCCCTAACCCCTGCCTTGCAAAGGCAGTGCTCTGCCAATTGAGCTACGGCCCCGCTGGCGGGCGGAGCCGCTCGGGGGATGTGACAGTCCGGGCCGGGACTATCGGAGGTCGGGTGCCGTCGTGGCCTCGTGCCACAGCGCGCGCTCGTCGTTGGACGCCTTGACCTTCTTGGCAACAAGCGCAACAACGCCGATCACACCGGCGACGACCAGGAGCTTCTTCATCATGGGAGCGGATCCCCTCACGCTCGAATGCTGCCGGACCGGGGGTGTGGAGTGGGGCTAGCTGGAATCGAACCAGCGACCTCAGAGTTATCAGCTCTGCGCTCTAACCGACTGAGCTATAGCCCCCCGTGCGACCGAGCAAGATTACCGTACCGCGACGCCTTCGCCCAACTCGGGGGGCCGGCACGTCGGACCGGGTGCGTGCAGCCGGGTGTGGCGACGCCGCGACGTCTCGCACGCTACCGGAAAACGGACACCGGGGCACCGCTTTGCGCGGTGCCCCGGTGTCGCGATGCCTGTTCAGTCGCGCTCGGCGAGGGTGAGCTCGATCCCGCCGACCAGGTCGGCACAGACGTTGTAGATGAATGCGCTGAGCGTGGCGAGCGCCGTGAAGAGCACGACGTTGACCAGACCGATCAGCGCGGACGTGCCGATCACACCCTTAGCCGTGATCTTGAAGCCCGAATCCGCGGCCCCACCCCCACCGGCACTGATCAGATCGGTGAGGCTGCCGTTGACGCTCTTGAAAACACCCATCGCGTCGAGAGCGAGATAGAGCACGGACGTCGCCACGATCACGACGATGAAGAGCACCAGGGAGACGGCGAACGAAAACTTCATGACGGACCAGGGGTCGATCCGCTTCACGTTCAGCCGTGCACGGCGGGGACCCCGGGACGCGGCGGAACTGACCGTGCTGCGCGCCGCGCGTACGGCCTCGGTGACCCGGGCGGCGCCGACGGCGGCCGCCCCCTGTCCAACGGTGTGCACCGAACTGGCTCCTGCGGCCGCGCGCCCCGTGGCGGTGGCCACGGGTCGGGGGCCGTCCGGCGACGCGGTGCCGCCGTCGGAGCCGGACTGTGCCGCGCCCCGCCCGTCCTGCGGCAGGTTGGTGACGACGGGTGCCGCCACCGCGACCGGAGACTTCACGCCAGACCCCTTCTTCGCGCCCTCGGGCTTGCTTCCCTCATCTGCCGGCGGCTGCTCCGGCGGTGGTGTCATGCCGGGCGCCCGGGTGAATTTGGGGGACGGCGCGTCGCCGGGAACGGCCGCGCGGCCGACGGCCGCACCGTCCGTTGCTGCTGCCCCAGCATCACCGGCCTCCTCGTCGACGGGGGTCGTCGAGGTCCCGGGAGACCCCGACTTCGCCTGTGTCTCCGTCATCAACTAGTCCTGTTCGTCAGGCTCGTCGGCATTGCGAGCAATGGCCACGATGGTTACGCCGTCTGGGAGGTCCATGAGCTTAACCCCCATTGTGTTCCGATCGCGGGTGCGCCGTACAGGCTTCACCGGAGTCCGAATGACACCACCGTTGCTGGTGATGGCGAACAACTCGTCATCCGGGTCGATCACGACCGCTCCGACCAGCCCACCTCGCCGCTCGGTGATTTTTGCGGTCAGCACGCCCTTACCTCCCCGGCCCTGCACCGGGTATTCCTCGATGGGAGTCCGCTTTGCGTACCCCCCGTTCGTCGCGACCAAAACATCCAGGCCCTCGCGGACCACTTCCATCGCGAGCAGCACGTCATCGTCGCTGAAGCGCATCCCGATGACGCCGGAGGTCGCCCGACCCATCGGCCGCAGCGCCTCGTCGCTCGCGTTGAACCGGATCGCCTGCGCCTTCTTCGACACCAGCAGCAGGTCGTCCTCGGCGGCGGCGAGCGCCGCGCCGACGAGTTCGTCCTCGTCCCGCAGGTTGATCGCGATGATCCCGCCCGAGCGGTTGGAGTCGAACTCCTCCAGCTTCGTCTTCTTCACCAGGCCGTTTCTCGTGGCGAGCACGAGATAGGGCGTGACCTGATAGTTGGGGATCTCGATGATCTGGGCGATCTGCTCGTCGGGCTGGAAGGCGAGCAGGTTGGCGACGTGCTGGCCCTTCGCGACCCGACTGGCTTCGGGCAGCTCGTACGCCTTCGCCCGGTAGACCCGGCCCTTGTTCGTGAAGAACAGGATCCAGTCATGGGTCGAGCAGACGAAGAAATGGCTGACGATGTCGTCCTGCCGCAGCGTCGCCCCGCTGACCCCCTTGCCGCCCCGGTGCTGCGAACGGTAGAGGTCCACCTTGGTGCGCTTGGCGTATCCCGTACGGGTGATCGTGACGACCACGTCCTCGCGGGCGATGAGGTCCTCCATCGAGACCTCGCCGTCGAACGGGACGATCTTGGTGCGTCGCTCGTCGCCCCACTTGGCGACGATCTCGCCGAGCTCCTCCGAGACGATCTGCCGCTGCCGCTCCGGCTTCGCCAGGATGTCCTTCAGGTCGGCGATCTCAATTTCGATCTTGAGGAGCTCGTCGACGATCTTCTGTCGCTCCAGTGCCGCGAGCCGTCGCAGCTGCATGTCGAGGATCGCCGTCGCCTGGACGTCGTCGATCTCGAGCAACCGCATCAGGCCCTGGCGCGCCTCGTCGACCGTCGGCGAGCGCCGGATCAGGGCGATCACCTCGTCGAGCGCGTCGAGCGCCTTCGCCAGACCCCGCAGGATGTGCGCGCGCTCCTCGGCCTTGCGCAGCCGGAAGGCGGTGCGCCGCTGGATCACGTCGATCTGGTGCTCGACGTAGTAGCGGATGAACTGGGCGAGGTTGAGCGTGCGGGGCACCCCGTCGACCAGCGCCAGCATGTTGGCGCCGAAGGTCTCCTGCAACTGGGTGTGCTTGTAGAGGTTGTTGAGGACAACCTTGGCGACCGCGTCCCGCTTGAGTACGAGGACCAACCGCATACCGGTCCGGCCGGAGGACTCGTCGCGGATGTCCGCGATGCCGGCCAGCTTGCCTTCCTTGATCAGCTCAGCGATGCGCTCCGCCAGGTTGTCGGGGTTGACCTGGTAGGGCAGTTCGGTGACGACCAGGCAGGTGCGCCCCCTGGCGTCCTCGTCGACATCGACGACCGCGCGCATCCGGATGGAGCCACGGCCGGTGCGGTAGGCGTCCTGGATCGGGGTCGTGCCGACGATGAGGCCGGCGGTCGGGAAGTCCGGACCCTTGACGATCTCGATCAGCGCGTCGAGGGTCGTCGCCTCGTCCGCTTCCGGGTGCTCCAGGCACCACTGCACCGCCGCCGCGATCTCCCGCAGGTTGTGCGGCGGGATCTTGGTCGCCATGCCGACCGCGATGCCCTCGGAGCCGTTGACCAGCAGGTTGGGGATGCGCGACGGCAGGATGGTGGGCTCTTTGGCCCGGCCGTCGTAGTTGTCCTGGAAATCGACGGTGTCCTCGTCGATGTCGCGCAGCATCTCCATCGCGAGCGGGTCGAGCTTGCACTCGGTATATCGCATGGCGGCCGCCGGGTCGTTACCCGGGGAGCCGAAGTTGCCGTTGCCGTCGACGAGCGGGTAGCGCAGCGACCAGGTCTGCGCCATCCGGACGAGCGCGTCGTAGATCGAGGAGTCGCCGTGCGGGTGGAACTGACCCATCACGTCACCGACCACGCGGGAACACTTCACGTAGCCGCGGTCGGGACGGTAGCCCGAGTCGAACATGGCGTAGAGGATCTTGCGGTGAACTGGCTTGAGGCCGTCCCGCGCGTCCGGCAGCGCACGCCCGACGATGACGCTCATCGCGTAGTCGAGGTAGGACCGCTGCATCTCCACCTCGAGCCCCACCGGCTCGATGCGGTCGTGCTGCACGACCGCGCCACCGGCGGCCGGCACGTCCGGCTCGTTATCGAAGGACCCGGGAGTTTCCGTCACTGTCAACCCTTATCAGACTCAAAGCCGTTTTTCCGCTGTGGATAACGGCTGTGGAAACCGTCGAAGCTGTGGATAACTGTGTGGAGCCGTGCATCCGCCCAACTCGGCGGCCACACGGCCCCACCCGCTAGATATCCAGGAACCGCACGTCCTTGGCGTTGCGCTGAATAAACGAGCGACGTGCCTCGACGTCTTCCCCCATCAGAACGCTGAACAGCTCATCGGCGGTTGCCGCGTCGTCGAGCGTGACCCGACGCAGCGTACGCGTCGCCGGGTTCATCGTGGTCTCCCACAGCTCCGGGTAGTTCATCTCGCCGAGGCCCTTGAAGCGCTGGATGTCGTCCGGCTTCGCGTTCGCCTTCTTCTGCTGTCGCAGCGCGATCAGGCCGTCGCGCTCCCGGTCGGAGTAGGCGTACTGGGCGTCGTCACCCTTGCGGTTCCACTTGATCTTGTAGAGCGGCGGCGCCGCCAGGTAGACCTTGCCCATCTCCACCAACGGCCGCATGAAGCGGAACAGCAGAGTGAGCAGCAGCGTCTGGATGTGCTGGCCGTCGACGTCGGCGTCGGCCATCAGCACGACCTTGTGATAGCGCAGCTTCTCCATGTCGAAGTCGTCGTGGATGCCGGTGCCCAGCGCCGTGATCAGCGCCTGCACCTCGTTGTTCTTCAGCACCCGGTCGATCCGGGCCTTCTCCACGTTGAGGATCTTGCCGCGGATGGGCAGGATCGCCTGGGTCCGCGGGTCACGACCCTGCTTCGCCGAACCCCCTGCCGAGTCGCCCTCGACGATGAACACCTCGGACTCGCGCGGATCCGTCGACTGACAGTCCGCCAGCTTGCCCGGCATCGACCCGGACTCCAGCAGAGACTTACGCCGGGCCAACTTGCGCGCCTGGGACGCCGCGATGCGCGCCCTGGCGGCCTGCGACGCCTTGGTGATGATCGTTTTGGCCTCGGCCGGGTTACGGTCGAACCAGTCCACCAGCCACTCGTTGCAGACCCGCAGCACGAAGCTCTTCACCGGGGTATTGCCGAGCTTGGTCTTCGTCTGGCCCTCGAACTGCGGGTTGGCGAGCTTGACCGAGATGATCGCGGCGAGCCCTTCACGCACGTCCTCGCCGGAAAGCTTCTCGTCGCCCTTGAGGATCTTCTTCTCGCTCCCGTACTTGTTGACCACGCCCGTCAACGCGGCCCGGAAGCCCTCCTCGTGCGTGCCACCCTCGTGCGTGTTGATCGTGTTCGCGAAGGTGTAGACCGACTCCCCGTAGGACTCGTTCCACTGCATCGCGATCTCGAGCGACATGCCCTCTTCCTCGGCGCCGAACTCCACCACGGTCTTGTGGATGGGGCTCTTCGAGTTGTTGAGGTGCCGGACGAAGTCGGAGATGCCGCCCTTGTAGCAGAAGGTGACCTCGCGGTGCTCGCCGTCTTCCTCCCGGACGCGCTCGTCGCGCAGGTGGATGGTCAGCCCGCGGTTGAGGAAGGCCATCTCCTGGATCCGGCGGTAGATCGTCTCGAAGGAGAACTCGACCGTCTCGAAGATGTCCGGGTCGGGCCAGAAGGAGACCGCCGAACCGGTGCGGTCCGTCGGCTCCCCCTTCTCCAGCGGCGACGGCTTGGAGTTGTGGTACTGCTGCCGCCAGACGGAACCCGACTTGTGGATCTCGACGGCCATCCGCACGGAGAGCGCGTTGACGACCGACACGCCCACGCCGTGCAGACCACCGGAGACGGCGTACGCCTTGCCGTCGAACTTGCCGCCCGCGTGCAGAACGGTCAGTGCGACCTCGACGCCCGGCTTCTTCAGCTTCGGGTGCAGGTCGACCGGGAAACCACGGCCGTTGTCAGTGACCCGGACGCCACCGTCGGCGAGCAGGACCACGTCGATCGTGTCGCAGTGGCCGGCGAGCGCCTCGTCCACCGCGTTGTCGACAACCTCCCAGACCAGGTGGTGCAGACCCCGCTCCCCCGTCGACCCGATGTACATACCGGGACGCTTGCGGACCGCCTCCAGCCCCTCGAGCACGGTGAGCGATTCGGCGGTGTATTCCTGCTTCTCCTGCGCTGCCACCCTGGCCACTTTCTCGCACCACCTGGCCGGAGCGCAGGGGGCGCGGGTTTGGCGGGCGGGCCACGACGGCAGGCACGTGGGCCGGCACCACGATCGACCATCCCCGTACAGTCGGATGATCGATGGGTCCGGACGCGTCGGTCGCCGCGGGTCGCCCGCGGATCACGATCGGCTGAAATGCCGTCCGGACTGGCGACCCGGGCCGGAAGGTCCCGATGTCGTCGCTCCGCGCGGCATTCCTCGTCTCTGCACCAATCCTACTGTGCGAAGCGCAGAGAACCGGGATGCGGCACCCTTGCGAGGCATCTCAGAGGTTCGTAGCCGGCCGAACTGCGCCGGCTGCGACTCCCCCCACACGCACCGGCTCGGATCAACGGCGTGCGCTTGGCGCCGCCGGCCCGTGGCCGGCAACCCCGCCGGTGCGGAACGAGGACCCCGGGGGTCGCGCGAACCACTTGCCATGCCGTAACTTTGCGGCGCCGTTCCTCGGAGCCGGCGACCCCGGTAAGCAAGCGCACGCCCGCCCAGCGCGGCGGGTCACGCGGTCAGGAAAGGTGACGCCCGATGGGGCTGGACAACGTCGCCGTGCAGTGGCCACGGACCGGCCAGTTCTACGAGCCCGTCGCGCCCGCGGAGTTCGTCGACTTCGGCGAACTGGCCGACTCGCTGGCGGTCGCCGCGCCGACCGCCGCCTTGGCCGGGCACATCGCCAAGACCGGCACCGTACGTGCCACGGCGTACACCGAACTCGTCGATCTGCTCCTCGGCCTGCAGGGTGTGCTCTACGCCACAGATGCCTCGGCCGAGGACGAGGACCCGGTCATCGACCCCGACGGGTGCGCCTGGATCGCGGGCGGCCTGGAGCGGTTCGTCGAGGGACACGGCGCGCACGGTGAACTCGTCACGTTCGACAGCGTCGGCGCGGTCCTGCGCGCGGCGCTGGCCGACGGGCGGCTGGCGGAGCAGCAGCTGCGCTGGTTGGAGAGCCGGCTCGACGGGATGCGTGACGAGTCGGGCGGCGCCCCGCAGTGGAGTTTCCCCCGATCCGAGCTGGCCGTGCTGTCCGGCTTCTACCGCCGCTGCGCGGACCGCGGTTTCGCCGTCTACGCCGACTTCTGAGCCCCGATCGCCGGATCGGCGCGCTCGGCGCAGCGCCCCTGACCGACCGTCGCCACCCTCTCCCCCGATCATCGCCGCCCGGTCACCCCGACGGTCCTCGTCGCGCCTGAACTGCGTGAGCCGGCTCACCGAGTCCCCACAAACCCGACCAGTCGGGGCCAGAATTGCGCCCGCTTGCCGAGATCCGGCAGCGAATTCAGGACGTCGTGGGCGCGTGCGCCGCCGTCCGAAAGTGAGGTCGGACGGCGCCGATGGGTACCACGTTCGCTGCCCTGCGGCATCGCAACTACCGGATCTGGGCGGCCGCCGGGTTCGTATCGATCATCGGCACGTGGATGCAGGTGCTCGGGGTCAACTGGTACGTGCTGCAGGAGACCGGGTCAGCCACGAAGATGGGCTTCGCCGTGCTGCTGCAGGCGCTGCCCACCCTGCTGCTCAGCACCTGGGGCGGCGCTCTCGCCGACCGACTTCCCGCGCGTCCGCTGCTGATCGCCAGCCAGGTGATCCACACGGCGCTGGCCGCCGGCCTGGCCGCCGTCGCCTGGTCGGACAGCGCCGGGCTCACCCTGGTCTACGCCATCTCCCTGGTCAGCGGCGCCGTCTCCGCCATCGAGGGCCCCGTCATGGGGCGCTGGGGCTCCACTCTCGTCGACCGGGCAACCCTCGGCAACGCCCTCGCCCTCGGCTCGCTCACGAACTCGGCCGGTCGCATCCTCGGCATGAGCGCCGGCGCGGTCGTCGTCGCCGCCGCCGGTCCCGCACCACTCTTCGCGATCAACGCGATCAGCTTCGTCGCGGTCGTCCTCGCCCTACTCGCCGTTCGCCAACAGGAGCTGCACAGCCACGACGTGGGCGACGCGGACCGGGCGCGCAGCGCGGCCGGAGTGCGGGCCGGCTTCGCGTACCTGCGGCGACAGCCGGTGATCCTCACCGCGCTCGGGCTCTCCTTCGTCCTCGGCAGTCTGGGACGCAACTACCAGGTCACCATGGCGGCGATGAGTGACGGACCGCTCCGATCGGGCGCCTCCGGGTACGGCGCGCTCTCCACCGTCTTCGCGGTCGGCACCGTCGTGGGCGCCCTCTTCGCCGCGCGGCGAAGAGAACTGACCTACCGCACCCTGGTGGGCGTCGGCCTGCTCGCCAGCCTGCTGCAGATCACCGCCGGTCTCGCGCCCGGCACCGGGAGCTTCGCCGCTCTGATCCTGCCGATCGCAGCCGGCGCCGTGGTCATCGACACCACCGTCGGCACCCGCGCGCAACTCGACACCGACGGCATGATGCGCGGCCGCGTGCTCGCCGCGCTGGCGGTGACCGGGTCGATCTCCGCGGCCGTCGGCGCGCCGCTGCTGGGGTGGCTGTCGGATCACATCGGGCCGAGGCAGACCCTCGTACTGGCCGGTGCCGTCGCGGCGGTGGCGACGATGCTGGCCGGTGCGATGCTCGGACGCCAGCGCGGGCTCGCGGTGCGGCCGGTGCAGTTGCGCATCACCCTGCGCGAGTCGATGGGCTGGGACGCCGCCCGTCTGCGGGATCGCGCGACGATCAGCCGTACGTGTCCCGCGGGCCACGTCCCCGCACCCGTCGCGGTCCACGCTGCCAGGAAGGCGCAGCCGGCCCATGAATGTGCAGCTTGCGCACCACGTTATGACCGACCTCGCCGGCGATCCGTCGCAGCAGCGATGCCGCCAGCAGCCGAAGTTGGGTCGCCCAGGCGGTAGATTCGGCCTCCACCGTCAGCTCGCCGTTCTCCAGCTTCACCGGCCGGCTGTGCTTCGCCACGTCCGGCCCGACCACCCGTTCCCAGGCGCCGAACACCGTCGCCTCGGCCGCGGGCTGCTGCCACCCGCGCGCCTTCATCAGCCGGTTCAGCACATCGCCGAAAAGCTGCGGATCGCGAGGATCCGGACCCGGTCCGGAGTAGCCGCGCAGGCGCCGCCGGGGCTGGCCGTCCGTGCCCGGCTCGCCGTCGCCCGACCCCCCACCCGGGGTACGCCGTCGTGGCCGGTTTCCGTCACGTCGAGCCTTCGCGGCGTCGATGACCGCCCGGGCGAGCTGTGGTCCGGTCGCCGGCGGGGGCAGGTCGACCCCCTCGGTCGACGGTCGCACCGGAACCTGCTTCTCCGGCCTGTCCTCATCCGGCACGGGACACCTCCCCCTCGCGTACCTCGAATCGGGCACCCCGCAACGCCGCCGGCACGTCTTCCGCGACAGCGCACGTCACGAGCAGTTGACTCGCCCCGCCGACGAGCTCGGCGAGCCGTTCCCGACGCCCCGCGTCGAGTTCGGCGAACACGTCGTCGAGGGCGAGCACCGGCTCGATCCCGTCCGCCCGCAACAGGTCGTACCCGGCCAGCCGCAGCGCCAGCGCGTACGACCAGGATTCCCCGTGGCTGGCGTAGCCCTTCGCGGGCAACGGCCCGAGTGTGAGCGTCAGATCGTCGCGGTGCGGCCCCACCAGCGTCACCCCCCGTTCCACTTCGGAGGGCCGGGCGTCGGCGAGCGCCGCGCTCAGCGCGCTCTCCAGCATGGCGCGGTCCGGCACGGGCTCGGCGAGCTCGAGCGACGGCCGGTACGTGACCCCGGCCGCACCCTTGCCGGCCGCCACCGCGTCGTACGCCTTCGTCACGTGCGGGGCCAGCGCGGCGACCAGCTCCAACCGGCCGGCGAGCAGCTCAGCGCCGTGCTGCGCGAGATGCGTGTCCCACACGTCCAACGTGGACAGGTCACCACCCCGCGAGCCGCCCGTCTTGCGGGCCAGGTACGCCGTGCGCAACAGAGCGTTGCGCTGTTTGACCACCCGGTCGTAGTCGGCGCGTACGCCGGCGAACCGGGGAAGCCGCGCGACCAGCAGATCGTCGAGGTAACGGCGGCGCTCTGCCGGGTCACCGCGAACCAGTTCCAGATCCTCTGGAGCGAAGAGCACGAGCCGGAGCGCGCCGAGCACATCGCGGGCCCGACGCACCGGCGACCGGCCGAGCCGTGCGCGGTTGGCCCGCCCGGGCACGATCTCCAACTCGACCAGGAGTTCGCGTCCCTCATGGGCGATCTCGCACCGGACCACGGCCGAGGTCGCACCGGCCCGGACCAGCGGGGCGTCCGTGGCGACCCGGTGACTTCCGAGCGTCGCGACGTAGCCCAGCGCTTCGACCAGGTTGGTCTTGCCTACCCCGTTGGAACCGATCAACACGTTGGCGCCGGGCTCGAACTGGAGCTCCACGCGCTCGTAGGAGCGGAAGTTGACCAGTTCGAGCCGCCGGACGTACATGCGAGCTACGGGTTCTTGTGGATGGCGTGCCCGCCGAACTGGTTGCGCAGCGCGGCGACCGCCTTCATCGCGGGCGAATCTTCCTGGCGCGAGGTGAACCGGGCGAAGAGCGAGGCGGCGATGACGTTCATCGGCACCGCGAGCCGGATAGCCTCCTCGACCGTCCAGCGCCCCTCGCCCGTGTCGTCGGCGTAGCCGCGCAGGCCGGCCAGCCGCGGGTCCTCGTCGAGAGCGGCGTCGAGCAGGTCGAGCAGCCACGAGCGGACGACGGTGCCCTCGCGCCATGACTTGATCACACCGGGCACGTCCGTGATGAGCTCGGACGCGGCCATCAGCTCGTAACCCTCGGCGTACGCGTGCATCAGGGCGTACTCGATGCCGTTGTGGACCATCTTCGAGTAGTGCCCGGCGCCGACCGGTCCGGCGTGCACGAAGCCGAACTCACCCTCCGGCTTGAGCGATTCGAAGATCGGCATCAGCCGCTGCACATGCTCGGCGTCTCCGCCCACCATCAGGGCGTAGCCGTTCTCCCGGCCCCACACGCCGCCGGAGACGCCGGCGTCGACGTAGCCGATGCCCTGCGCGGCGAGCCGCTCGGCACGCGGCCCGTCGTCGCTGAAGCGTGAGTTTCCGCCGTCGACGATGATGTCGCCCGACGAGAGCAGACCGGCGAGCTCGTCGATGGTGGCCTCGGTGACGCCCGCGGGCACCATCACCCAGACGGCGCGCGGCGCGGCGAGTTTGTCGACCAGCTCAGCGACGCTGGCGACATCGCTCACGTCCGGGTTGCGGTCGAAGCCGAGCACCTCGTGCCCCGCCGCGCGCAACCGCTCGCGCATGTTGCCGCCCATCTTGCCGAGCCCTACGAGGCCGAGCTGCATCTGAGTCCCCCTCCACTTCGCCGGTTCAACGCGCTCAGCGGGTTACCCGGATTGGCATGATCAGGTAACGGTAGCCAGGGATGATCTCCCCGTCCTCGTCGCACGGCGAGATCACCGCGGGCTTGAACGCGTCGACGAAGGAGAGCACCGCGGTCGGCGCGCCGAGGTTCTGCAGCCCGTCGATCAGGTACTGGGGATTGAAGCCGATGGTCAGCGGCTCACCCGTGAACGTCGCCTCCATCGCCTCGCTGGCGCGGGCCTCCTCCGTGCCGCCCGCCTCCACGACGAGGCCGTCGGAGCTGAAGCTCAGCAACACCGGGGTGGTGCGCTCGGCGACCAGTGCCACGCGACGGACGACCTCGATCAGCGCGGCGACGGAGACCCGGGCGTCGGCGTTGTGGGTGCTGGGGAAGAGCGAACGCACCGGCGGGTAGTTGGCGCCGTCGAGCAGCCGGCTCGTCGTGCGGCGGGTGCCCCCCGCGAATCCGATCATGCCCTCACCCGCAGCGCCCTGCGCGAGCGCCATCGTCACCACGCCGCCGAGTGGACCCATGGTCTTGGCGGTGTCAGCCAGGGTGCGGGCCGGCACGAGCGCGTTGAGGCTCACGTCCGGGTTGTCGGGGTGCCACTCGATCTCGCGCAGGGCGAGCCGGTAGCGGTCGGTGGCGAGCATCGCCAGCGTCGACCCGTTGAGTTCGATCCGTACGCCGGTCATCATCGGCAGCGTCTCGTCCCGGCCGGCGGCGATGGCGACCTGCTGCACGGCGGTGGCGAAGGCGGCGGCGTCGATCCGGCCGGCGCTGGCCGGCATGTCCGGCAGGCTGGGGTAGTCCTCGACGGGCATCGTCGGCAGCGTGAACCGCGCGCTGCCGCAGACCAGCTCGAGATGGGATCCGACCGCGGCGATGTCCACCGGCTTGGCGGGCAGCGCCTTGGTGATCTCGGCGAGGAGGCGGCCGGAGACCAGCGCGGCGCCGTCGGCGTCGCCCTGCACCTCGACCGTCACCTGGCTGGACACCTCGTAGTCGAAGCCGGAGACGTGCAGGCTTCCGTCGACGACCCGCAGCATCACACCGGCAAGCACCGGCACCGATGGACGGCTGGGCAGGCTCTTCGCCGTCCACGCCACGGCGTCGGCGAGCGCGTCGCGTTCCACTCGGAACTTCATGCCATGCCTCCGGGTCGACTCAGGGGGTCTGCCTCGTGTGCCGGCCCGTGTGAAAACAGGCGGCGAGCCACACGGGCCCTATTTAACTTTAGGGCGCGGGGTCAGCGGGCGCGCGCCCGGCCCCGGTGATTTGGCCTTTCGGTTGCATCCCGGTGGCCCACCTGTCCGGTGGATCCACAGAATCCCCAACCCTGATGATTGTTTTTTGTTTCTTTAGAAGAAATATCTCATCGTCTTCATCGGGGCTGTGCGAACTGTGGAGAACGTGAGTTTCCCCAGGCCAGACCCGTTATCCACCGGTGAGTTTCATGTGGAGAACCAGGGTGATAACTGCCGAAGATCTCCACAGGTAGCGGTGGTCACGCAGTTGTCCCCAGTTGTCCACCGGTCATCCACCGGTTATCCCCTGGGTTTCTCCCCACCTGTGGGGATGATCCAGCGGGCCGGGCGACAGTCATCCCCAGAACCTTCAACAGGACACCCACAGGCACAAGCGTTTCGTGGACAACTGATGTCATGGAAGACACTCGTCCCCAGAACCTTCAACAGCTCGCACACAGGCTCGTCCCCGCCCGTGGATATGTCGTCGCAGCCGTCGACCGTCCACACGTTGTCCCCAGGAGTTGTCCACAGGTTGTGGGTTGTGCGGAGAGACGGCACTACCGGTTGTCCACGGATGGTGGATAACCGGTAGTGGATAACGTGTGGACGGCTGTGGACGGCGGCGCGCGCAGTACGTCCGTCATGTGCACAGCGAAACGTGGAGCGGCGCCGCCACCGGAATCCGGTGCGGCGGTCAACGACTGACGCCGGGTGTGACGGAGCCGGGCGGTGGCTACGTGTTCTGCTTGATCCTGTTGGTCAGCTCGGCGATCTGGTTGTAGAGCGAGCGCCGCTCGGCCATCTGCTGACGGATCTTGCGGTCGGCGTGCATCACTGTGGTGTGGTCCCGGCCACCGAACGCCTGCCCGATGCGGGGCAGGGAGAGATCGGTCAACTCGCGGCACAGGTACATGGCGACCTGCCGGGCGTTGACGAGCACCCGCGAGCGCGAATGACCCTTAAGGTCGTCCATGCTGACGCCGAAGTAGTCGGCGGTGGTGACCATGATCTGGTCAGCCGTGATCTCCGGGCCGGCGCCGTCGGGAATGAAGTCCCGCAGCACCTCCTCGGCCAGGGCCAGTTCGACCGGCGAGCGGGTCAGCGAGGCGAACGCGGTGACCCGGATCAGCGCGCCCTCCAGCTCCCGGATCGAGGCGGAGATCCGCGAGGCGATGAACTCCAGCACGTCCGGCGGGGCGAAGAGACGTTCCTGCGCCGCCTTCTTCTGCAGGATCGCGATCCGGGTCTCCAGATCGGGTGGCTGGATGTCGGCGAGCAGCCCCCACTCGAAGCGGGTGCGCAGTCGGTCTTCCAGCGTCGCCAACTGCTTCGGCGACCGGTCCGACGTGATCACTAGCTGCTTGTTCGCGTTGTGCAGCGTATTAAAGGTGTGGAAGAACTCCTCCTGCGTCCGTTCCCGGTTCTCCAGGAACTGGATGTCGTCGATCAGAAGGATGTCCACGTCACGGTAGCGACGCTGGAACGCGCTGATCTTGTCGTCCCGCAGGGAGTTGATGAAGTCGTTGGTGAACTCTTCCGTGGAGACGTAACGCACCGACCGGGCGGTGCCCAGCGTCGTGGCGTAGTGCCCGATCGCGTGCAGCAGGTGTGTCTTGCCCAGCCCGGAGTGGCCGTAGATGAAGAGCGGGTTGTAGGCCTTCGCCGGCGATTCGGCGACCGCCACCGAGGCGGCGTGGGCGAAACGGTTCGACGATCCGATGACGAACGTCTCGAACATGTACTTGGGGTTGAGGCGGTTACCGCTGCCGGCGCTCTCCGTACCCGATCCGGGCCGCCGATCGTCGCGCCCTTGCTGGCGGTGATCGGCTGGCCCGCTGCGCCCCGGGCCACTGTCGGTCCGGCTGTCACGCGACAGGTCCCGCTGCATCGGCTCGTCACGGTGGCGGCGTTGCGTCTGATGCACATCCTCGCCGTAGCGGCGGTCCGGCTGCCGGTAGTCCACCCCACCCCGGTCGATGCCGTGATCCGCGTCGCGCGGCCCCATGCCCCGATGATCGCCGCCGTGCTGGTTCGGACTCCGGTGATCGCCGCCGTGGTAGTCGGGGGCGGGATAGTCCGTCGGCTGGTAGTCGTTGGGCGGGTAGTCCGGTCCGCGGTGGCTGTTCGCCCGGCGGTCGCCGCTCTCGCCGCCGTGCTCACGGCCGGGTGCGTCCGGTGCCGGGTACGGCGCCGCGAAGAGGGTGTCCTGACCGTTGCGGGCCGGCGGCACGACGCCGGCCGGGCCCATCGCCGCCGGCTGCGGGGCAGGGTGCGGCGGGCCGCCCTCCCGGCCGCCCGTGTGGGGCGGCTCGACCGGCTCGCTCTCCGCCCGGTGCGGTTCGGTCGTACGACCCGGTGCGTTCTGCGGGTAGCCGGGTTGCGTCGGGAATCCGCTGTCCGGGCTCACCGTGCCGTAGACCGTGCCGGTGGGCCGACCCTGGCCGTCTTCGGGTGGGCGCACGGTGACGGCCACCTGGATGGCGCGGCCGAGCCGGCGCGAGAGCGCTTCGGTGATGGCCGGCCGGAGCCGGGACTCGATGACGTCGCGGGTGAAGGAGTCCGGCACGGAGAGGAGCGCGGTGTCCTCGACGATGGCCCGCAACCGGGTCATGCGCAGGTAGGCGCGTTGCTGAGCCGAAACGATCTCGTCGGCGAGCTCGTCGGTCGCCGCCATCCACACTGCGGCAAGGTCAATCGTGTCGGCCACCGTCGCGCCACCCCCATCGCTTCCGATTTCCCGACCGCCGTTGCGCAGCCGAGGTGGCCATTTCGGCGCCTGCCCCGCTATCTACCAGGCACGACGCTTCGTGCCGCGGATTGCTCCGGACTGTTGTCCACAGGTTATCCACACCCTGTGTACCGACTGATCTCGGCCCCCGCCCGACGCTGACCTGCCGGTGGCTCGTCCGGTCCTGAAGCAGGTTCACCTTTCGAACGATCGACTGCCTCATCAGGTTCCGCTTCCGTGGAGGCGGGACCTGTGCTCTTGATGTCGACCGCAAACGGGCACGCTAACAGCGTTGTCCACAACCCTTCAACCGCTGGCCACGTCGCCCCTTGTCGGCATGCGCGAAAACCACCTTCGCGGGCGTACGCTGGTGGGCGGCGGATCCCACGGCGTGTCCCACCGTAGCGGTGTTTGACGGTGGTTGTCGCGGTGCGTAAGCTAGAGCGGCTGCTCCGTTGCCCTCTGATAGGGTGACGGTTGTTTGCTGCTCACGGCCGCATGTCACCGCAGCCGAGCGGCAAGGAGCACGGACATCATCGCGGCGGTCCGTCCCGGTGCAAGGGCCGACGCCAGACCACCACACGATCCCGGACGGCAGCGTTCGGGGCGTACGAAGACGGAGAGCCTGACGTGAGCAAGCGCACGTACCAGCCCAACAACCGCCGGCGCGCAAAGACCCACGGCTTCCGGCTGCGCATGCGCACCCGGGCCGGCCGCGCCATTCTCTCCGCCCGCCGCGCCAAGGGCCGCGACACCCTGTCGGCCTGAGGCCCGACGGTGTCCGGCCCGGGGAAAAAGTAGGCATCATGCTGTCCGCCGCTCAGCGACTGCGGCGCAGCATCGAGTTCGCCGCGGCGGTCCGCGGCGGTCGACGTGCCAGCCGGGGCGCGGTGGTTGTCCACCTCACCCTCCCGGACGCGGAACAACACGGATCATCGAAGCCGGCGCCTGTCGGGAGCGAAGCGTCACAGCTCCCCACACGCGCCGGCTTCGTCGTGTCCAAGGCTGTTGGCAACGCGGTGGTGCGCAACAGCGTCCGACGGCGGTTGCGGCACCTGGTCCGGGAGCGGCTCGCCGAACTGCCCGCCGGCGCCACGGTCGTGGTGCGTGCCCTCCCGCACGCCGCGGGCATGCCGTACGACCGGCTCGCGGCCGACCTCGACGCGGCGCTCGCCACGGCCCGCAGCCCGCGCAAATCTGCGAGACGTCCACGGTGACCGGCAACACGCCGCCGCCGCGGCCCACGACACTCGGTGGCCGCATACTGGCCGGACCCATCATCGCGTACCGTCGTTGGATAAGCCCGGCACTGCCGGCCCGCTGTCGGTTCTATCCGTCGTGCAGCGCCTACGCCCTGGAGGCGGTCGCGCGGCACGGTGCTCCCCGGGGAGCCGTGCTGGCGGTCCGGCGGCTGTTGCGCTGTCACCCTTTCCACCCTGGTGGGTATGACCCGGTGCCGCCGCCGGGCCGCCGCCACCCTCGTGCCGATGTGACTGGAGCCCCGAATTGAGTCTCGACTGGGTCTACTGGGCGATCTCGTGGATCCTGCTGATGTGGCACTCCGCGTGGGACGCGATCGGCGTCCCGGTCGGGGCCGTCCTGGGCACCAACTGGGCCTGGATCCTGTCGATCATCTTCCTGGTCGTCACGCTCCGGGTGATTCTCTTCCCGGTCTTCGTGAAGCAGATCAAGTCGCAACGCGCCATGCAGGCACTGCAGCCCAAGGTCAAGGAGCTTCAGGAGAAGCACAAGGGTGACCGGGAGACGCTCCAGAAAGAAATGATGGAGCTCTACCGGAAGGAGAAGGCCAATCCCCTGATGGGCTGCCTCCCGATGTTCCTGCAGATCCCGGTCTTCCTCGGGCTCTTCCACGTGCTGCGGCGGCTCGACCCGGCGAAGCAGGCGAAGGAGCTCTACGGCTGGAGCACGGAACAGTTCGACAGCGCCGCCACCGCGAAGCTGTTCACCGCGCCCATCGCCGGCAAGTTCGGCTCCACCGCGGACGAGCTGGCCCGCCTCGGCGCGAACGGCACCACGGTCAAGATTATCGCCGGGCTTCTGGTCCTGATCATGATCGCGACGACCTACCTGACCAGCCGCCAGATGATCCTCAAGACGGGTTGGGCCGAGGACCCGCAGCAGCGGATGATCCAGAAGCTGATGCTCTACGGCATCCCGGCCTCGTTGCTGGTGTCCGGTGCGATCTTCCCGATCGGCGTGATCATCTACTGGGTCACGAACAACCTGTTCACTCTCGGCCAGCAGCAGTGGGTGCTGCGGAAGTTCCCGCCGCCGCCGGTGCTCGGCAAGGACGGCAAGCCGATCCCCGCCCCCGCCCGCAAGACGGCGCAGCCGGCCAAGCCCGGCCTCTTCGGCCGCTCGAAGCCGACCGCCGAGCAGCCGCAAACCGCCGCGACGACCGAGGGCAAGGCGCTCGCCCCCAAGCCGGGCGCCAAGCCGGTGAACCCCAAGAAGAGCCGCCCGGCCAAGCGCCAGGGTTGACGCGACCGGTGCCGGCCGGCAGCCCTGTGCTGCCGGCCGGCACGGGGTCCGGGCCGAACGCGCGACCCGCGCGAGGCCCGGCCCCCGGAAACCGTGGCGCTCCCCGTCCGTCGCAGTCGATGGGCGAGCCAGAAGACGTGCCCGCGGGCATCGGCGATCTCCCGCCGGCCCCCGGGAACCAGCGGACCGTCCAGGTCCGGCCGAGCGAGTACGGAGATGAGACCGTGACGGACACCAGCCTTCCCAGCGCCGAGCAATCCCTTGATGAGGAGAACGCCCCGACCACGGTCGTGGTGCAGGACGACGACAGCGACGTCGAGGAGACCGCCACGGAACCGGCGGGCAAGACCGACAGCGACCTGTTCCGGCAGAGTGAGATCGCCGCGGACTACATCGAGGGCCTGCTCGACATTCTCGACTACGACGGCGATATCGACGAGCTGGTCTCCGCGGGCCGTCCGGTCGTCGAGGTCGTCGGCGGTGGACTCCAGGCGCTCGTCGGCCAGCGCGGCGCCACGCTGGAAGCGCTGCAGGAGTTGACCCGGCTCGCGGTCTTCCGCCAGACCGGCACGCCGAGCCGGCTCCTGCTCGACGTGGGCGGTTACCGGGCCAATCGCCGCAAGGAGCTCGCCGCGGTGGCGAAGAACGCGGTGGAGAAGGTCAAGGAGTACGGCGAGCCGGTCCGCCTGGAGCCGATGTCCGCGTTCGAGCGCAAGTGCGTGCACGATGTGATCAACGCGCTCACCGGGGTGGAGAGCGAATCCGAGGGTGTCGAGCCCAACCGGCGCATCATCGTCCGTCCGGTCGACTGAGATCGCGATGACCGCACCGAATGAACGAGCGGCTGGTGCCGCGTCCGGCCCGGGTGGCAGCAATGCACCCGGGCCGGTCCCGTTGTCGACTCCGGCAGACCCGCCGCACCGTACCGACGACGACACCGCCGTCCGGCTGCCGCCCGAACTGTCCGACGCTGCACGCGCGCTTTTCGGTGATCGGCTTGGACTGGCGGCGGCCTACGCGCAACTGCTCGCCACCGAGGGAGTCGTCCGCGGGCTGATCGGCCCGCGCGAAGCGCCGCGGATCTGGGACCGACACCTGCTCAACTGCGCCGCCGTCGCGGAGCTGATCCCGTCCGGAGCGTCGGTGACCGACGTGGGATCCGGGGCCGGGCTCCCCGGTCTCGTTCTCGCGGTGGCGCGGCCCGATCTCTCGGTCACCCTGGTGGAGCCGCTGGCACGGCGGACCGCCTTCCTGTCCGAAGCCGTGACGGCGCTCGGCCTTGAGGCGACCGTGACGGTGCTCCGGGCGCGCGCCGAGGATTGTGTCCCGGGTGGTCCCGTCGCTGATCTCCTCTCCCCTGCCGACATCGTCACCGCGCGAGCCGTCGCGCCCCTCGACAGACTCGCGGGGTGGTGCCTGCCGCTCGCTGTGCTCGGCGGTCGCATGCTCGCGATGAAGGGCGCGTCGGCGGCAGATGAAGTGGCGGAGCACCGTGACGTAATAGATCGCTTCGGAGGTGGCACCCCGGTCGTTAGGTGGTGCGGGGCCGAGTTGATCGAGCCACCGACGACCGTCGTGGAGATCGTTCGAGAACGCGACGTCGTGCCAGCACGTGCAGGGTCGTCGCGAAAGGCGGCCCGTTCGGGTCGCCGCTCCGGATCGGACGGAGGGCCCGGACGCGGGAAAACGCGGAGGGGCTAAATGGTCGGGTGGGGAACACCGGGCAGTGTCGGAGCCTCACCCACGGCGTCTGACGGTGATGTCGGACACGCGAACAAGACGCGGGCAGCGGACGTCGGGTGGCCGCCCGACGCGCCCCCGCGATGCGGCGGGACGCTGGGACTTGTGGGCGGTTTTCTCGTTTTTGTCCGTTCATCTTCGACCGTCGATCGAGCTCACGTGGCGGACACCCGTGGCCTCACGAGCCCATCGGCCGTAGGCTGGCCGCGCGTCGATAGTGTGGTTCGGGCGGCGGTGGGCAGAGGGATCGAGCCCCCGCCGTTTCTTGCCGGACCACACGCTTCGCCCGATAGCGCGGACGGAAGCGCTGCCGGTGCCGATCCATCCGAAGCGGGCAGGGATGACACGGTGCATGACGACGGTAGGTACGACGAGCAGGGGGTGACTGTCGGTGGTTACCGAGCTGCCAGTGCCCCTGTTTCACGTGAAACTGACTATGGCAGGCAGCCGGGCGTCCAGAGGGGCGCACAACACCCGACAGAGGGCGCAGACGATGTCGCGGCAGTGCCCCAACCGCGGGCCGGCAACGGCTACTCCGGACCCGGCAACCCGCCGCGGTCGAACTACCACGACACGCCCGATACACGTGTAGGCGCTCGGAGCGCGGCGTCGACCGGATCGCGCGACAGCGCCCCCGAAGACGAGGTTGCCGACGGCGACCGCGCGAAGCCCCGGCGGCCCGCACCGTCCCCGCGACCACAAGTGGGCTCGGCGCGCGTCCCAGCGGTGCACGTGACCCCGAACGGCGGCGAGCGCCCCGACACGCCAAACGTCGCAGCAGGACCCTTCCCCGATGAACCAGTGGCTGACGGATACGTTTCACGTGAAACTCCGTCGCGTGAAGAGGATGATCCCCCGTTGGCTATGGAGGCGTTGCGTGCCGTGCAGATCCTCAACCCGAGCGGTGAGGTCATGATGCCCCGCCCAGACCGGTCGCGGATCATGTGCGTCGCGAACCAGAAGGGTGGCGTGGGCAAGACCACGACCACCGTCAACCTGGCGGTCGCCCTGGCGTTGCACGGCAACCGAGTTCTGGTTGTCGACCTCGACCCGCAGGGCAACGCCTCGACCGGCCTGAACGTCCCCCACCACGCGGGCGTCCCCGATGTCTACGACTGCCTCATCGACAACGTGCCGCTCGTCGAGGTCGCGCAGGCTGTCGAGGGCATCCCCAACCTCTGGTGCGTCCCGGCGACGATCGACCTCGCCGGCGCCGAGATCGAACTCGTCTCGGTCGTCGCGCGCGAATCCCGGCTCGCCCGTGCGATCGCCGCCCACCCCGCGCAGTTCGACTACGTCTTCATCGACTGCCCCCCCTCGCTGGGCCTGTTGACCGTCAACGCCCTGGTTGCGGCCCAGGAGGTGCTGATCCCCATTCAGTGCGAGTACTACGCGCTTGAAGGGCTCAACCAGCTGATCAACAACATCAACCTGGTCAAGCAGCACCTCAACCCCAACCTGGACGTCTCGACGATCCTGCTGACGATGTACGACCGGCGGACACGGCTCGCCGACGCGGTCGAACAGGACGTGCGCAACCACTTCGGTGACAAGGTGCTGCAGGCGGTCATCCCCCGAAACGTCCGCGTCTCGGAGGCTCCCAGCTACGGCCAGTCGGTCATGACCTACGATCCCGGATCGCGGGGTGCGACGAGCTACTTCGAGGCAGCTCAAGAGATTGCCGAGCGCGGGGTCACGGCACCCCTCGGCCGCAATGCGTAGGCGGGCAACAATGGTGGGAGGCGTGGCATGAAGAACCGTCCGCGGGGCGGCCTGGGTCGAGGGCTGGGGGCACTGATCCCCACGGCCCCCGTACAGGCGGCGGGGGTGGCCACCGTCGAGGCGCAGCCCGTCCAGCCCGATGTGCCCGCGCCGACGCCAGCGCCGGAGCCGGCAGCGGTTCTGCCGGCTCCTCCGGCTGCCGCTCCCCCGGCCGAACCGGAGGTCGAGCCGGAACCGGTCGTCGAGTCGGGACCGGAACTCGCGCCGGTGCCGGGAGCGCGCTTCGCCGAGCTTCCGGTTGACTCGATCGTCCCGAACTCGAAGCAGCCCCGGCAGGTCTTTGACGAAGAGGCGCTCGAGGAGCTGAAGGTCTCCATCCAGGAGGTCGGCTTCCTCCAGCCGATCGTGGTGCGTCAGCTCGAAGGCGAGCAGTACGAGCTCGTCATGGGTGAACGTCGGTGGCGGGCAGCGCAGGCGGTCGGCCGCGAGTCGATCCCGGCGATCGTGCGGGATACCCGCGATGACGCGATGCTCAGAGACGCGCTCCTGGAGAACATCCACCGGGCAAACCTCAACCCGCTCGAAGAAGCGGCCGCATACCAGCAGCTGCTCGACGAGTTCGGCGCGACGCATGAGGAACTGGCCCGCCGGATCGGACGGAGCCGGCCGCAGATCTCCAATACGATTCGCCTGCTCAACCTGCCCGCTCCCGTTCAGCGCCGGGTGGCGGCGGGCGTGCTGTCGGCCGGCCACGCGCGCGCACTGCTCGGCCTCGAGGACGCCGCGACGCAGGAGGCGCTGGCACTCCGCATCGTGGCTGAAGGGCTCTCGGTGCGCGCGACCGAGGAACTCGTCTCGCTCGCACTCGCGGACGGACCGGCGAAGGACGCCCCGAAGCGGAGAGCCAAGCCGCACGCCCCCGCGCTGACCGATCTCGCCGACCGGCTCTCCGACCGGTTCGACACCCGGGTGAAGGTCGATATCGGCCGCAGCAAGGGCAAGATCACGATCGAGTTCGCCACCGTTGACGACCTTGAACGCATCGTCGGCATCATCGGCGTACAAGACCGGCAGCCGGAAGACTGACCACCCGACAGCGGGCGGCGATGGCCGCGGACCTTCACGGGTCCGTGGCCATCGCTTTTTCTCGGCAAGAAGAGCCCGCGTTTCACGTGAAACGCCGGAGGCCGAAGCGTACCCGGCGTCGTGCTGTCGACCGTTCCGGACTCCCGCCACTACAGCTGACATCCGGATCGCGGGCCGCGCTCCCCGACCGGGCCGCACTACCCTGGCTTCCCCGGGCGGTGTCCCCGTCCGCCGCTCCCCGTGGCGCTTGTAGGCACCTGGCTCCCTGACTCGGGTGCCGTGGCGCCGGCGGGTTCGAACCGCAGCGGACGCGCGTCCCGAGCCGTTTCCGCGGGGTCGACGGCGGCGCGGCGGGGTGCTCGTGCAGGGCCGTCCGGTCTCCCGCCTCGCGCAGACCGTCTACACCAGGACGATCTCTTGGGGTGGCGAATCCTGCGCGATGCTTGCTCTCGCGCGTTGGCGTCAGAGCCGAATCGCGGGATGAGTGGGTAGCGCTGTCGTGGGTGGTGGCACGGTCTCGTTGGTCCGTTGTACCTGCTACTCCGCCTCGCCGCTGTCCGGCCCGCGAGGTCGTGTCTCAGGCGGACATGTGCTGGCAGCCGACCGCTCGTCGTGTTGGCCAATGAGGCGTCAGTCGACGGGCGGATGGGGCTCCGGCGCGGAGTCTGCGCCGAGGTCGTTGGCGAGTTGCGCCCGGGTCCGGTCGGGCAGCGGCGCGACCGGGGCTGGGTCCCGGGTGAGGTGACGTCGGAAAGAACGCGCAGGGCGCCTGTCCTTCAGTACCGGATTGGGAGTCGCGGCGCTTCCGCCGAACCTGATGGACCGCGCACCATCGCCCGTCTCGCCGCGCTTCCCCGCCCGAGCCGGGGGTGTCACGGTGCCGCCGACCGGATCCATGCCCGCAGCGGATGATGTCATCGACCGGCGCCGCCGCGCGGGCCGGCTCGGGCGGTAACGGCAGGCGGGCACGCGTCTCGTACCGTGCGACGCCTCCGGCGAGCGCGCTTCATCGTCCCAGCCGGGTTGCCCGCTCGCGGGCACCGTGCGACTTGCATTCCCCCGCAGGGGACATGATCCGGGGGTGTCACCGGGGCGGGCCGGGCCCGCGTCGGTGGCACGGTTAGCCGAGCCGGTCCAGCAGGTCCTCGTGCAGCTCATGTTCTGCCTCCACCGATCGGCGCAGACACTGACGCGAGACACGGTCCCTCGGCTGGATCTCTCTTCGTGGCGTGACTGTCGCCAGTCAGCGCCGGACGAGACTGGCTCATCTCCAGCGTGCGCCGGAAAGATGCACAGCGGGTACACCGTTTGCTGGACCTGGACGGCGCTGAGGATGGCCAACATGCGGTCGGGCTGGCGCCGGACGACCCTGGTTCACACGGGTATCGGGACTGAGCGGCCCCGCATCCCGCGTCCGGATTCTGCATCCAGAAGTCGGGGCACGGAGCGACCCGGCGACAGCGCATCGGCATCACCCCGGCGACTCCGCTGCCTTCGCCACCCTGCGGGACCCGCTATGCCGCGTCCATTGGGACCGCCGGAAGAACGCCAGCCACCACCACGCTCCCTCATCTGGCGGGCCGTCGCAGAGCACCGCCCTGTTCGTCAGCCGACGCCGTACGACGGCGCGGCGTGCAATGGCGCGAGCTGAGCGTTGCGTGGAAACCTCACCGCGGGCCTACCTACGACAAGTCGGCCGCCCGGTCGACTGCACGACGACGGACCGCGAACCACCCCTGCTCGTGCGGCGCAGCGGCGAAGCGGAGCTTGATGTCGCCGACCTCGTCACCGGGGCCGGTCGAGAGCATTCACTGCAAGCTGTCGGACGCCGAGGATCTCAGCACGTGCCTCGATAACCTGACCCTCACTGCGCCCGCGGCTCCGTCGATTCCGACCGGTGGCCCTCGGGACTCCCCTCCTCGGCGAGGAGGGCACCCGGATGTGCGCCTCAGAGCGCCGTCGGGAACCGCCGAGGCGCTGGCGTCGTAGCGACACCCGTTCCACGTGAAACGGCGGCGATCAGTCGAATTCCGCTCCCACGATCGCGACCTGGTCATGCGAACGGCTGTGGCGGGAACGTCGGTCGGGTTTGTTCCTGGCATCGGTCCCGAACCCGATTGGCCGTCGCCGCCGACCGCCAGGCGAGCTGATGCGTCATCCACAGGCGTTGTCCACAGGCAAGCGCGTTTCACGTGAAACCGCGCGTAAATCCCGGTCTCAGCCTGTGGATGACGGGGTCTGCGGCGGTGTTGCGGGGACGTTCTGGGGGCTCCCGACGGAAGGTGAGAAGCGGCGAGCATTGCTGCGCCGCCGGCTCCCTTTCCCGCTGACCCGACCGTCCGAAACGGGGAAGGACAGCCGTCACCGACTCGGTTAGGGTCAGCGTCGTGTCCCACACCCCCGGCTCTGTTCCCGACTTCGCCAACTGGCCCTCCTTCCCCTTCGAGGGCGACCTGCGCGTCAAGCAACTCGACGATCCGGTGGCCGTCGAACCACCGCGAAAGGGCGAGGACTCCACCGAGTGCATCGCCTGCAGCGCCCCAGACGAGGCGTACATCTGGGTGAGCGACCGCTGGCGCGTTCGCGCGATGGACCGCCCCACCGGGCTGCCGATGGTGCTCATCCTGGAGTCGCGGTCCCACCTCGACCTTGGCGACCTGCCCAACCTTCTCGCAGCGGAACTCGGTGTCATGACCGTACGACTGGAGCGGGCGATCCGATCGCTCGACGGCGTCGCCCGGGTGCACGTCAACCGCTGGGGCGACGGATCCGCGCATCTGCACATGTGGTTCCTGGCGCGCCCCTACGGCCGACTTCAGCTACGGGGCACTTTCCTATCGCTGTGGGACGACATCCTGCCGCCCATCTCCGAGGCGCAGTGGCGGGAAAACCTCGCCCTTGTCGCCGCCTGGCTCGCCGAGTTCGGCGGCCGGCCACTGGCGGAACCACCGCGCATCGAATGGCGGGCGCCGGCGAATCTGACGGAGCAGTCGGCGGAGGCGGCGAACGTAGCGGCGGCGAACGTAGCGGCGGCGGAGGCAGCGGCGGCGGACGCAGCGGGGGCCGAGGCAGCGGATGCGGACGGAGCGGCGGCCACGAAGAACAGTGAGAGCGCCTCCGTGGCCACCGCCGAGGCACCGGCCGGAAAGACCGACGAGCGACCGGTTTCGCGCGAACCGGAGCCGGCGGGCAGCTAAGGCCGGCGGCCGGCCGCGCGCGAAACCATCGTGGTGAGCATCGTGCCGAAGTCGAGCCCGGCGGCCTGCACGGCCAGCGGCAGCAGCGACGTCTCGGTCATCCCCGGCGAGACGTTGACCTCGAGCACGTGCGGCTGTCCGGCCGGGTCGACGATCAGGTCGACCCGGGAGAGGTCCCGCAGGCCGAGGGCGGTGTGCGCCGCCAGTGCCGTCTCAGCCACCTGGGCCGCCACCGCGGGATCGAGTCGGGCCGGGGCGTGCCAGGTGGTCAGTCCGGCCGTGTAGCGGGCCGCGTAGTCGTAGACACCGTTGCGGGGAACGATCTCCACAGCGGGGAGCGCCCGCGGCCCTTCCCCGAGGTCCACGACGGTGACCGCGACGTCCATCCCGGCGACGTAGCGCTCGACGAGCGCGGTCGAGTCGTACGAGAAGCAACCGACCATCGCGGCCGGGAGGGACGCGGCGTCGCGCACCACGGCGGCGCCGAGACCGGAACCGCCGTGGGCGGGCTTGACCATGAGGGGCAGATTGAGCCGCTCGGCGATCCGGTCGAGTACGGCGACGGCACCGAGTTCCGAGAACCGGTCATGCGGCAGCGCCACCCAGTCCGGCGTGGGGATGCCCGCCTCACGCAACACCGTCTTCGCGGACGGCTTGTCCCACGCCAGGCGGGAGGCGCGGGCGTCACAGCCGACGTAGGGGACGTCGTAGAGGTCGAGAACGCCGCGGAGTGAACCGTCCTCCCCGGTCGCACCGTGCAGGGCGATCACCACCGCATCCGGCGGGTCGGCCTGCAGAGCGGGAAGGAGCGCCGCGTCGGCATCGCGGAGTTCCGCGTCGACTCCGCTGGAGCGCAGCGCGTCGATCACGCGGCGGCCCGACCTGAGCGACACGTCCCGCTCGTACGACAGGCCTCCGGCAAGAACGAGGACCCGGACATCAGAGATCGGGGCCGGGGTCTTTGAGGTGGGTAGAGCGCTCATGCCGAGATCATGCCAAGTCGGGACCCGGGGTGTCCGACCCGGCCTGCCCCCGACGGCGACCCGTCGGACCGCCCATCGCACCGAAAACCTGGCGCATCGCGATCTCCTGCTCCATCACGCCCGCGAGCCGCCGCACACCTTCGCGGATGCGATCCGGTGGCGGGAAGGAGAAGTTGAGGCGTATGTGTCCCGCGCCGTTGCCGTCGGCGTAGAAACCGGTGCCCGGCACGTAGGCCACGCGGGCCGCGATGGCGCGCGGCATCATCGCCTTGGAGTCGAGACCCTGGGGCAGCGAGGCCCAGACGAAGAGACCGCCGCGTGGCTGCGTCCAGGTGGTGCCCGGCGGCATCAGGTCCTCCAGGGCGGTGAGCAACGCGTCGCGGCGCTCGCGGTAGATCTCGCGGTACGTCTTGAGCTGCTCGCGCCACGGCATGGTGGCCAGATAGGTGGCGACCGCGGCCTGCGCGTAGGCGCTCGGGCAGAGAATCTGGGCCTCGCTGGCGATGACAAGTTTGTCGCGGACCGCGTGCGGCGCGAGGATCCACCCGACGCGCAGCCCGGGGGCGAAGGTCTTGGAAAAGGTGCTCAGGTAGAAGACCCCGTCGCGACGGCGGGCGCGCAGCGGCGCCGGGGCGTCGCCGTCGAACCCGAGCTGCCCGTACGGGTCGTCCTCGATCACGAGCAGTCCTGCCCGCTCGCAGATGTCGAGCACGCGTTCGCGCCGCTCTTCGCTCAGCGTCACGCCGGCCGGGTTCTGGAAGGTGGGGATGGTGTAGAGGAACTTGGCGCGGCGGCCGGATCGCGCCACCTCGGCGATCGCCTGTTCCAGCGCTTCCGGCACGAGCCCGTCGGCGTCCATGGGCACGTGTACGACCTGCGCCTGTGCGGCCTGGAAGACGCCGAGAGCGCCGACGTAGGTCGGCCCCTCCGCGAGGACAACGTCGCCCGGGTCGAGGAACAGGCGGGCCACGAGGTCGAGCGCCTGCTGCCCGCCCACGGTCACCACCACGTCCTCGGGGGATGCGCCGCTGCCGGCGTCGATCCCGGAGAGCGCCATCACCTCGCAGATCCGCTCGCGCAGCTCGAGGGTGCCCTGACCGATGCCGTACTGCAGCGTCGTGGCCCCGCCCTCGCTCGCGAGTCGGCCGAGCATTTCGCCGACGGCGTCGAGTGGCAGAGCGGCGATGTACGGTGCGCCACCGGCGAGCGATACGACCTCGGGACGGCTGGCGACGGCGAACAGGGCGCGGATCTCCGACGCCGTCATGCCGCGTACCCGCCGCGCATAGCGGTCGGTGTAGTCGTCGAGTGTCGTGCCGGTCATGACATCACCTCGGTCGAGCGTCCCACGCGGTTGTGCCGGCGGCAATGGCGGCAAAAAGGGCTGGTTGGTCGATCGTAGTCCGGCGTGTCGGTGGCCGCGCCCGGATAGCGTGTCGGCTCACATCGCGGACACGCGGCGATTGCGCACTCTGCGCGACCTCTCCCCCGGCGCGAGGTTCCGGCGTACGATCCGACGTTGGGGACAAGGAGGCGGCGCGTGGCACGACTCGCGGTGTTTCGACACTCGACCGGTTTTTGAGGATGCGCCGATGTCGCGACGTTTGGTCAGTTTGACGCTGGACACGCTCGAGGACCTGCCGCGACCGTGCCGGCGATGCGTCTTCTGGGAGCTGGACCCGGTCTCCGCCGAGCGGGCGTGCGCCGCGGGGGACCCGGGGCTGGAGAAAGAGGCGTGGGTTTCGCAGACCCTGCTGGAGTGGGGTTCGTGCGGCAAGCTCGCCTACGTCGACGGCATGCCCGCCGGGTTCGTGATGTATGCGCCGCCGTCTTACGTGCCGCGGTCGCTCGCGTTTCCCACCTCACCCGTCTCCGCTGACGCCGCGCTGTTGACCACCGCGCACATCGTGCCGTCCTTCGCGGGTGGCGGGCTCGGGCGGATGTTGGTACAGGGGGTGGCGCGCGACCTGACGAAGCGCGGCATCAAGGCGATCGAGGCGTTCGGTGACGCCAAGTTCGGTGAGGTTGGCGAGGGCGAGCAGGGCTGCGTGGCGCCCGCCGACTTCTTCCTCTCGGTCGGGTTCAAGACGGTCCGGCAACACCCGCGCTATCCGCGGCTGCGGTTGGAGCTGCGTACGGCGCTGTCCTGGAAGTCCGATGTCGAGTACGCGCTGGAGAAGCTGCTCGGCTCGATGAGCCCGGAGACGTTGCTTCGCCCCGTCCGGCCGGCCACCCGTACGACGACGGTCTGACCGACGCGCTGCCGGCGGCGGCAGCGCGCCGTGTTCAGTCGAGCGCGCCGGCGGCGACCGCCGCGCGCAGCGTGCGCACGTCGATGGAGCCCGTGGGCACATCCTGCTCGACCGGGAAGTACATCCGCTGCACCGCTGCCACGATCGCGTCTACGACCTGGTCGCGGAAGAGCGGGTCGACGAGGCGGGCGCGGTCTGCGGGCGAGGTCAGGTAGCCGACGTCGACGCGGACCGCGGGCATCCGGGTCAGCCGCAGCAGCTCCCAGGTCTTGGCGTGGATGTGGCAGTCGCGCAGTCCCGTGCGGACGACGATCTCGCGCTGCACGAGGTTGGCGAGCCGCTCCCCCACCGTCGACGTCACGCCGTTGTCGGTGCCGTAGTGGTAGGTCGCCACCCCGTCCGCCTCCGGGTTGGCGTGCCCGTCGATGTGCAGGGAGATGAACAGGTCGGCGCCGAGGTCGTTGGCGAGCTGCGCCCGGGTGAGGTCGGGCAGCGGCGCGACCGGGGCCGGGCCGCGGGTGAGGTGCACGCGCATGCCCGCTGCCGCGAGCCGTCCCTCCAGCCGGGCGGCGAGGTCGTACGCCAGGTCGGCTTCCGTCCAGCGCAGCGGACCGTCCGGCACGACGATGCCCGGGTCGGCGGAGCCGTGCCCCGGGTCGACGATGACTGTCTTGCCAACCAGGTTCGGGCCCGACTCACGCAGGGCGTCGGCTTCCCGCAGCCACTGCGGTCGGCCACCGATCACCTTGCGGCCGAGCCGGCGCAGCGCGTGCATGGTCTGCGGCCCACAGGACCCGTCCGGCGACAACCCGACCTCGCGCTGGAACTGTGCCACGGCGCGCGCGGTGCGGGCGCCGTAGATGCCGTCCGGGCGGCGCACGTCGTATCCCATTTCGAGCAGGCGTTCCTGGAGTGTGCGGACGTCCTCGCCGATGAGCGGTTCGGGGATCGCGTGGAAGAGAGCGCGATCGCCGAGCCGCCACCGGGCCGCGTCCAGCGCGCGCCACGTCTCGGCGCCGACCTGGCCGTCGATACTGAGTCCGCGGCTCTGCTGGAAGGTGCGAACCGCCCGCTCCGCCTCCGCGTCGAAATCGTCGGCCCGGATCGGATCGGTGGGCCCGAGCAGGTCGAGACCGACGAGAACGGCTCGGATTTCGGTGACCGCGGGTCCGCGGTCACCGCGTCGGATCGGACGCACGTACGACCTCCCTCTGCGCGCTGTGGCGTGCTTGGCGGACCAATCGGGTGCTTGGCGGCCGCAGGGGGTCGCGGCTCCACCTTCGGTGAGAACGCTTCCGGAGCGTACCGTGAGCGCCTGCCCGGTGCCCTGTTGTTGAGGCTATGCTGACCGCCCAGACCCGGGGTATCGGACCCGGTTGTCGACCCCAGGACGAACCGCGCCCCGCATCCCACGGATGCGAGGCGCGGCTAGCCTGCGGACCGACGGTGCTACAGCGCCGCCTCGATCAACTTGACCAGATCGCCCTTCGGGCGGGCGCCGGCCACGGACTGCACCGGCTGGCCCCCCTTGAAGACGGTCAGGGTCGGGACGGACATCACGCGGTAGGCGCGGGCCGTCTCCGGGTTCTCGTCGATGTTGAGCTTGACGATGGTGACCTTGTCGCCCATCTCGCCGGCGATCTCCTCGAGCAGCGGCGAGACCTTGCGGCACGGCGCGCACCACTCGGCCCAGAAGTCGACCAGCACCGGCTTGTCGGACTGCAGCACGTCACTGACGAAGTTGGCGTCGGTGACTGCCTTGGTTGCTCCCACTAGAACCCTCCCTCGGGCACCCGGTTGGGTGATCAGACTTCCAGAGTTGCGATGAACCGCTCCGCGTCCAGCGCCGCCGAGCAGCCGGTGCCGGCGGCGGTGATCGCCTGACGGTACGTGTGATCGACCAGGTCACCCGCGGCGAACACGCCGGGGATGCTGGTGCGGGTGCTCGGGGCGTCGACCTTGACGTAGCCGCTCTCGTCGAGCTCGACCTGGCCGTGGAAGAGTTCGCTGCGCGGGTCGTGGCCGATCGCGACGAAGACCCCGGTCACGTCGAGCACCTTCGACTCGCCGGTGTGGGCGTTGCGCACCCGGACGCCGACGACCTTTCCGTCCTCACCGAGGATCTCTTCGATCACGGTGTTCCACTCGACGCGGATCTTCTCGTTGGAGAGGGCGCGCTCGGCCATGATCTTGCTGGCCCGGAACTCGTCGCGACGGTGGATGATCGTCACGGTCTCGGCGAACCGGGTGAGGAAGGTCGCCTCCTCCATCGCCGAGTCACCGCCGCCGATCACCACGATGTTCTGGCCGCGGAAGAAGAAGCCGTCGCAGGTGGCGCAGGAGGAAACGCCGTGACCGAGCAGCTCCTGCTCGCCGGGGACGCCGAGCGGGCGCCAGGCCGAGCCGGTGCTGAGGATGACGGCCTTGGCGCGGTACGCCGTCTCACCGACGTACACGGTGTGGGCCGCTCCCGACCCCGGCACACCGGTGTCAACGAGCTCCACACGGGTGGCGTCGTCGGTGATGAACTCCGCGCCGAAGCGTTCCGCCTGCTTGCGCATCGAGTCCATCAGCTCCGGACCCATGATGCCGTCGGAGAAGCCGGGGAAGTTCTCGACTTCGGTGGTGGTCATCAGGGCCCCACCGGATTGCACACCCTCGATGACGAGCGGCTTGAGGTTGGCCCGCGCGGCGTACACCGCGGCGGTGTACCCGGCCGGTCCCGAGCCGATGATGATCAGGTTGCGGACCTCGTCCACTGCCGACTCCCGATAGTGTGTGTGCGCCGCGCGGTGGTGGGCCGGCGACGGTCTGGTCGCCGTCCGCACTTCGCCAGGCGGCAACTGCAGTGCAGAACGTCATGTTACGAAGCGGGGATTCCCGAACCGGTCAACTGGTGGGTCACGTCACGTACCCGCCGACCGTCATTTCACCCTACCCGTGCGATGTAACGCGTGTCCGGGCCAGTTTCGTCGCTTCCGCACTGCGGTCCCGCGACCCACACCCACCGTTCCGCGGCGGCGTTCGCGAAGGCCACGATGAGCGCCGGTGAGCCCTGGAACGACGCGTAGTCGACGAGATCCACACTGACCGGTCCGCGACCGTGCGCGGTGGTCAGCGTCCCGAGGCAGGCCGACAGCGCGCCGGGGTCGGCGAGCCGCCGCAGTGCCGGTGGCACCGCGGGCAACGACGGAGCGGTGGACGCATCCTGCGCGGTCAGCGGGCGCGGGGACGAGTCCTTCGAGAAGGCGGCGACGCTGGTGGGAAGTGTGGTCGGCCCGTAGTCGGTGCCACTGCTGACCACCTGCCGGGTGGAGGGCGGCGGCGCAGTCCGCGGCGCGTCGGCCGAGGATCCGGACGCGATGGCACTCTCCCCCTCCGGCATGCTCTTCCGCTGCCCGGGCTCGCTGCTGGGAGCGGCGGCGTCGGTCTGCTGGATGTTGTCGCGGGGGGCGAACTGGGTGATGCCGAAACCGGCGACGACCGCGACACCGGCCGCGACCGCTGCGGGCGCCGCCCAGCGCGACCACCGCCGACGGACGCCACCCCGGGCGGGTCGTACGCCGGCTGGGGCGCGACGCACGCCGGCCTCGTGAGGTACGGCGGTGAGCGCCGCCGGCTTCCGTGCCGCGCCGTCGGAAGCGGCGTCCGTGCGGGCCGCGTCGGCGAGGGCGGCGGTCAGCCGGTCGGTGATCTCCAGCGGCATCGTCTCGGGCGTTGCGCCCCACTCCGCCAGACCGGACCGTACGGTGCCGGTGGCCTCGGCGAGATCGCTGTGCGCCGCTGCCCACGCCGGATCGTCCATGATGAGCCGCCCCACGACCACCTCGTCGGGCGTGCCGTCCAGCGCGCCACCGACGTAGTCGGCGAGCAGGTCGGGATCGACCTTTCTGAACTGGCCGGCGTTCACTCTTCCTCCTGGCTGCCGTCGCCCGCTGCGCGGCTGGACCCCGATGGGACGTCAGGATCGGCTGCGAGGTTCCCTGGCGTGACGGACGGCACGGCCGCGGGTGACTCGCCGGACGACGTCGGCTCCGCTGCCCTGGGACGTAGGTACCCGAGGAGCAGTGCGAGTTTCGCCCGGCCCCGGGCGCACCGGCTTTTTACTGTCCCTTCGGCCACGCGGAGGATACGCGCCGCCTCGGCCACCGGGTAGCCCTGCACGTCCACGAGGATGAGTGCCGCGCGTTGTTCGGGAGGAAGCTGGGCGAGCGCCTGCCGGACGACAAGGACCGTGTCGTGGTCGGGCGCCGGAGCCGCGGGCTCCACGCCGCCGGTCGCGTGACCGGGTTCAAAACGTCCCGTGTGGCCGTGCCCGGTGCCGTCGGGAAGCGGGACGGTCGGGTGGGCCTGGCGGCGCCGGATCCGGTCGAGGCAGGCGTTGACCACGATGCGGTGCAGCCAGGTGGTCACCGCCGAGTCGCCCCGGAAACGCGCCGCGGCGCGGTGCGCGGAGAGCAGGGCGTCCTGTAGGGCGTCCGCTGCCTCTTCACGATCGCCCACGGTGCGCAGCGCCACGGCCCACAGCCGGTCGCGATGACGGTGGAAGAGTTCGGTGAAGGCGTCCGGGTCGCCCTGGACGTGCGCACGTAGCAACTCGTCATCGGCGAGATCGGCGATGGGTTGCGTGCCGGTGACGGGCGGCTGTGACGGCGGGCGGGTGGACCCGCCGTCACTGCGCGCTGCTGAACCGGTCACGGCTGCACCCTAACCGAGCTATTGCCGGTCGAGGGGGCGCCGTTGTCCGGTCACAGCCCCTCGACCCTGATCTCCTGAACGCCGATCTGATACTTGCCGGGATCACCTTCGGGCATTTCCGTGATCCATACCAGGAGGTAGCGGTAGGTGAGATCGGGAGAGAAGCCGCTGAAGGCCATGGTGGTGCCGGTGTGGTTCTCGAACGGCTCACCGATGCGGGTTGGCTTGAACGTCTTGTAGAGCTGGTCGTCGCCGCTCTTGCTGGACCCCGGATCGGTGGGGCCGGTGAGCAGCTCCGCGGACGCGCCGGGCGCGGAGAGGACCACCTGCACCGAGGTGACCGACCGCGCCTCCTTGAGGTCGATCAGGATCCCCATGCCGCGCTTGAGGCCACCGAACTTGGGGTTCGTCACATACGCGTCGGTTCTCCAGCCCGTGTTGGCGTCACCGTCGACGACCTCGGCAACCCCGTCGAGTTCGTCCCGCTGGCCGTCCGGGTCCACGACACGCACCTGTCCCGCGGCGACCGTGATTCTCTTCGGCTTGCCGGCCGGGGCGGCGGTGCCCTCGCCGCCCGCGGCTGAGACGTTGGGCTGGTCGCCGGGGCTCGTCGGCTTGTCGCCGCCGTCGCCCAGCGCGGAAATGCCGAACAGCAGCCCGGCGAGCGCGATCACCACCAGACCGGCGACCCCGGCGGCGATCTTCCGGTTGGATGCCCGGGGCACCTCGCTCGGTTCGTCGGTGGAGGCGAACCGCAGCGGACCCGCGTCCTCCAGGTACTGCTCCTCCGCCGCGGCGTCGAGCCGGCCGAGCTCCGCGGCCAGCACGTCCGAGGACGGGGGTGCGACCTGCGGATCGAGCAGGTCCATGGTGAGGTCATCCAGATAGGCCGGGATTCCCGCCCGCACCTGGCGCGGAGCCGCTATCGCTCCGCTGGCGTCCCGTACGGCGTCGGGGAGAGTCGAGGTCGCCAGCTCGGTGTGCGGCCAGTGCCCGGTCAGCGCGAAGTAGAGGACTCCCCCGATCGCGCGTACGTCGGTGTCCCGGGTTTCGCCGCCGTCGGCGCGGGCGTCCGCGAGGACCACCCGTCCGTCGTGGCCGACCATGACGGTGCCGGGGTGGATGTTGCCGTGCACCATGCCCGTGGCGTGCACGGCGGCGACCGCACCGGCGATGGAATGCGCGATGCTCGTCGCGCGGGCCGCGTCCAGCGGTCCGTCGGTGACCAGCTCGCGCAGCGCGTCGCCGTCGACCCACTCGCGGACGACGTAGGCCCGCGCCCCCTCGTCGATCGCGTCGTAGACGCCGACCAGGTTGGGGTGGATGACGCGACTCGCCGCGACGGCCGCCGTCAGCATCTCCATCGCGGAGTCGCCACCGGGATAACGCAGTACCACGGCGACCGGTCGGCGTAGCACGACGTCGACCCCGCGCCACACCTGCCGGCCCGCACTGTCGTCGTTGATGTGTTCGGCCAACTCGTACCGATCGGCCAGGATTTCACCGACGGTAGGTGCACCGAAGGTCACCACGGGCGGTGCGACCTGCTCCGCCTCCTGACCTTCGCCGACCTTGGTCACCAGTCCTCCCTCGGTGATCGTCTCGATCGATGGTCCGGTGCTGTTTCAGGCTGTCCGCACTTCGCCGACAGCAACACCGCCCGGCGAGCGACGCTCCATAGCCTAGGCGCTGCGCGCATCGGCCGAGAGCGACCTTACCTGTGTTCGACTCATACCCAACATGTCATCTTCGCGCCGCGCCCGTCCCGATGCCAGTCGCCACCCGATGATGATCCCTTGTGTGCCTCATCATCCCTAAAAGGGCTTGCGGAGCGGATGTGTCATTGCGAGGGATTTGGATGGCTGTTCGCGCGTGGCATCGAGCCGACCGAAGGGAGTTGCGAAACGGTTTCGGCAAGGCCGTAACCGTTTGACTACTCATAGCGTTATCCACAGGGCTATCCCCTAGTTGGGAGCGCTCAAGGCTGCGTTATCCACAGGAAGATCCCCAGGCTCGGCGACGGTCGCGCTCGGCAACTCAGCGTCCGATCTTGCGGCGGACCATCGCGACGACGTCGCTGATCTCCCGTACCCGGAGTGCGAGCGCCAGTCCGAGATACGTCGCGCAGATCGCTGCGCCGCCGATCGCCAGCCGGATGAACGCCTCGAACCGGGTCGGGGTCGCGGACCCCGGGAGCAGGTTGACCACGACCAGGCCCACGACTGCGGCCCCCAGCGCGGCAATCAGGACCTTGCCGAGGGTCATCATGATCGTGCCGAGCCCGAGCCGACCGACCCGGCGACGCAGCAACCATGCCGAGATCACCGCGGCCGCCACGTACGACACCGCGTTGCCGAGCATGAGCCCGGACGCGGTGAACTCGACGGAGAACGCGGCGAACAACCCGATCTGCACCAGCACCCGCAGGGCGACGACCGGAATGTTGATCAGCGCCGGGGTCTTCGTGTCGGGCAGCGCGTAGAAGGCGAACGTGAAGAGCTGGCTGATCGCGAACGGCACGAGTGCCAACGCCGCGACCAGCAGGACGAGAGACGTCGCGGTGGCATCCTGCGTGCTGAACGCGCCGTAGTTGAAAAGAGCGACGGCGATCGGCGCGGCCAGCACGGCGTAACACACGGCGATCGGGGCCAGCACAGCGCTGACGGTACGGGTGCCCCGCGAAAGATCCTCTGCCATCGCCGCGAAACGGCCATCCGCCGCCGCCGCGCTCATCCGCGGCATGAGCGCCGTGATGATCGACACCGCGATGACACCGTGCGCCATCATCAGCAGCAGGAACACGTTGTTGAAGATGAGCGGGCCGGCCTGTTTCTCGTCCCCTGCCCGGTTCAGCAGGTTGAAGACGACGACGAGCCCGATCTGGCTCACCGCCACGTAGCAGAACATCCAGGCGCCGAGGCGGGCCAACTCACGTAGGCCCAGTGCCCCGAAGTCGAAGCGCCACCGCCAGCTGAAACCGACCTTCCGCAGCGCCGGCACCAGGCCGGCGGCCTGGATCATCACCCCGAGCAGGGTGCCGCCACCGAGAAGCACGATCCGGCCGGCGGTCATCTCCTCCGGCTCAACGAGCTTCGCCCCGTAGACCAGGATGTAGATCCCGACCGTGCCGATGACCACGAGGTTGTTGAGGATCGGCGTCCACATCGGGGCCGCGAAGTGGCCGCGGGTGTTGAGCACCGCGCTGATCAACGCCGACAGGCCGGTGAAGAAGATCATCGGCAGCATCAGGTACGAGAGCGTCGTGACGAGGTCTCGGTACGCGCCATTCGACTTGTCGCTGGCGTACAGCCAGGTCAGCAGTGGGGCGGCGACCATCGCGGCCAGCGTCGCGGCGCCGAGTGCCAGCACCGCGAGCGTGAGCAGGCGCTGTGCGTACGCCTGGCCCTGGTCCGGGTCGGTCTTGCGCCGCCGTACCAGCACCGGCACGAGCACGCTGGTCAGGACGCCGCCGAGCAGGAACTCGTAGACCATGCCCGGGAAGATCTGAGCCGTCGTATAGGCGTTGCCGACGAGGAGCCCGCCCAGTGCGGCGGTCAGCACCAAGGTCCGAAGGAATCCGGTACCGCGACTGACCAGGCTGCCGATCGCCATGATCGCGCTGTTCCCGGCGGCGCTTCCCTCCCCCGGCGGTTCGGGCGTCGCGGCGTTGGTCTCCACGATCGGCTGGTCGACGGGGTCGACGGAGATCAGCGTGGCGCCGTCCTCCGGCGGGAGGCCGCCGTCGGGCGCCGAGTTCGCGCTCCGGTACAGCCCGTCACTCATCCGACCTCCTGAGGGAAACGGCGGACCGGCAGCGCCCGCCAGACGCAGACCCGACCTTAGTCGCCGCGCTCACGCGCGGGCGCGGGTCATCCGCCGGCCGGACGGAAATGCCGTCGGGCCATGGTTCCCGGTTCCGCCCAGACCAGCGTCTCGATCACCCAGCACGCTTCCGCCGGGACCACCGGATCGGTCAACGCGTCCATCACGGTCGGATGGTCGCAGCCGGCCTTCTCCAACGCGGAGACGAGCGCCGGTACCTCGGTGAGGTCCCCGGTGTCGCAGATCCGCCGGGCGAGCGGGAGCACCGTGTCGGGGTCCCGCCAGGGTGCGTCGAGGACGGCGGCGAGGCGACGGCGGGCATGCCGGAGCAGCTCGGTCAGCTCCCAGAACGGGAACGCCTCGTTGCCGCTGACCCGTGCCCCGCGCGGATAGCTGCCGTCGTCCGCCGGCTCGTTGACGGCCGCGACCCAACCCCACCCGTGCCGGTGCCGCCAGGCGAAGCCGACATCCCGGCCGTCGTTTCTGCGTACCTGCGTCGCGATGCGGTCCTCGTCGAGAACCGCCCCGGGCTCGGTCGGCGGGGCCGGCCACCAGCGTGCGTCCTCGAAGAGCGCGAGCGGCGGCTGCTCCGGCCCGGTGTGCCGCATCGGGGCCTCGGGTTCGGGGCGGCGCAGGGAGCGCAGCGCGGCCGCGAGGAACTCGGCGGCGACGGCGCCGTCGTCGCCGATGGCGGTGGGCGCGTACCGGAAGAGCAGCGCCAGCGGCAGCCCGGGGTGCGGCAGTGAGGGATCGTCGAGGGCGATCACCCGTCCGATGAGGTCCAGTTCGGCCCAGCGCAGCGCGTACGGGCGCGGGTGTGTCCGGTCGACCCGGGCGAGCTCGATCGGATCGGTGGCGCCGGGTTGGCGCAGCCCGAGCCGGTTTTCGCCGTACGGCAGATCGAAATCGAGCACGAGCCCGTACCCGCCCGCCACCGGAAAGGTGACGCGAAGGTCGGCGGGGAACCCCGCGGGATCGGGCGGATCCTCCTCGAAGAGGAAGGCTGCCCAGAAGTCGCTCTCCTGGCTCAACGTCCGGAGGATCTCGGGAAACGGCACGGTCGACCATCCTGCCCGCCGGGCCGCCCGCAGGCCAAGACCGATAGGCTGGCGATCCCATGTCCGAATCATCCGCTGCGAGCGCCGCAGACCGGCGTGACCTCACCGCCGTCCAGCGCAACGCCGTCACCGAACTGTTGCGCGTCTCCCCCGTCGCCGACGAGCTGGGCCGCCGGTTCGCGGCCGCCGGGCATGAGCTGCACCTGGTCGGCGGGTCGGTGCGTGACGCCCTGCTCGGCCGGCTCGGCAATGACCTCGACTTCTGCACGGACGCGGAGCCGGACGAGACGCTGCGCGTGCTCAAGGGGTGGGCCGAGGCGACCTGGGAGACCGGTCGGGAGTTCGGCACGATCGGGGCGCAGCGGCACGGCCTGCTGCTGGAGATCACGACCTTCCGTGCGGAGGCGTACGACGGGGTCAGCCGCAACCCGGTCGTCGCGTACGGCACGAACCTCCTGGACGATCTGCGGCGGCGTGACTTCACCATCAACGCGATGGCGGTGAGCCTGCCGGACCACCGCTTCACCGACCCGTACGGGGGCGTGGAGGATCTCGCGGCCAAGGTGATCCGTACGCCCGGCACGCCGCAGCAGTCGTTCGGTGACGATCCGCTGCGGATGCTCCGCGCCGCCCGGTTCGCCGCCCAGCTGCGCTTCGTCGTCGACCCGGACGTGCGGGCGGCGATGGTGAGCATGGCCGAGGATCTTGACCGGATCACCGCGGAGCGGATCCGTGACGAGTTCACCAAGCTGCTCTGCGGCGCCGACTCCGTGGGCGGACTGCGTCTGCTGGTCGACACCGGTCTCGCCGACCGCTTTCTGCCGGAGCTCTCCGGGCTGAAGCTGGAGATCGACGAGCACGCCCAGCACAAGGACGTCTACGAGCACACGCTGACGGTGGTCAGCAATGCGGTGTCGATGGAGGAGAACGGCTGCGACTTCGTGCTGCGGATGGCCGCGCTGATGCACGACGTCGGCAAGCCGGCCACGAAGGCCGTCGGCCCCGACGGTCGGGTCAGCTTCCATCACCACGAGGTGGTCGGCGCGCGGCTGACGAAGCAGCGGATGAAGGCGCTGCGCTACCCGAAGGACGTCGTTTCGCAGGTCGTCGAGCTGGTCGGGTTGCATCTGCGCTTCTACGGCTACGGCCGGGGCGAGTGGACCGATTCGGCGGTGCGCCGCTACGTCACGGACGCCGGTGACCTCCTCCCCCGGCTGCACAAGCTCACCCGGTCGGACTGCACGACCCGCAACCGGCGGAAGGCGGCGCAGCTCGCGGCGGACTACGACGCCCTGGAGGAGCGCATCGCGCGCCTGCAGTCCGAGGAGGATCTGGCGCGGGTACGGCCGGACCTCGACGGCAACGCGATCATGGAGCTGCTCGGGGTGCCGCCCGGTCCGATCGTCGGCCAGGCGTGGCGCCATCTCAAGGAGTTGCGTCTGGAGCACGGCCCGCTCGACCGGGATGCGGCGGAGGCGGCCCTGCTCCGCTGGGCGCGCGCCGAGGGAATCGTCGTCGACGGGCGGTAGGCCCGGATAACGGAAGATCGCCGCTCCGCGAAGGTGCTCCTGCGCGGGCGGCGATCTCCGATCGATCCGGCTACTGCTGCGGCGCAGCCTCCACGGCGTTGCCGTCGACGGTCCGGGCCGGCTTCGGCGTGGCCGGGTCGGTGATCCTGCCGTTGCCTTCCTCGCCGCCGATCCCGCCGAGCTTCGCCAGCAGCCCGGCGAGGTCGATGCCGGTCAGATCGGTCCCGAGCTGCAGCCCCTGGGCGACATTGCTGGCGACCGACCTGGTCAGCGACGACGCGCCGTCGGTGGAGATGACCGTCATCTTGTCGATCGCGCTCATCGGCGCGCTCGCCGCCTCGACCACCTGCGGCAGGACCTTGACGAGGAGGTCGAGCACGGCGGCCTCGCCATACGCGGCGAACGCCTCGGCCTTGCGGGCCATCGCCTCGGCCTCGGCCTGGCCGCGCGCCAGGATGGCGGCGGCCTCCGCCTGCCCCTCACGCTCGATCGCGTCGGCGATCGCGGTACGGCGACGCTGCTCCGCCTCGCCTTCCTTCGCGCCTTCGATCGCGTTGGCGTCGGCGAGCGCGGCGCGGCGGGCCCGCTCGCCCTCACCGGTGAGCCGGGCCTGCTCGGCGACGGCCTGGGCGGCGGCGATGGTGGCCTGCCGTTGGGCGTCCGCGGCGAAGACGGCGGCGTTGCGGGCCGCCTCGGCCTCCTGCTCCACCTTGTAGCGCTCGGCGTCGGCCGGCTTGCGCACCTCGGTGTCGAGCTGGCGCTGCTTGAGCTCGGCGTTGCGCTCGGCCACCTTCTGCTGCTCGGAGAGGATCGCCTGGTCGCGTTCCGCCTGGGCGAGCGGCCCGGCGGCGGCCGACTTGGCCTTCGCGGCGTCGATCTCGGCCGCGATCGCGGCCTGCTTGAGCGACAGGTTGCGGTTCGCCTCGGCGATCGCCTCCTCGGCGAGGAGCCGCTCCTGCTCGGCGGCCTGCCGTGCGCGCGCCTCCGCGATGGCCGCGTCCTTGAGCACCCGTGCGGCCTCCGGCCGCCCGAGGTCCTGCAGGTACGAGCCCTCCGCGATGATGTCCTGCAGCTGGAAGGCGTCGAGCACGAGCCCCTGGTTGGTCATCGAGTGTTCGGCTTCCTCGGCCACGGCGCTGGCGAAGGCGGCCCGGTCGCGGATGATCTCCTCGATGGTGAGTCGGCCGACGATGGAGCGGAGCGCGCCGGCGAGCACCTCGCGGGTGAACTCCTCGATCTCGTCCTGCTGGTGCAGGAACCGCTGGGCGGCGGCGCGGATGGAGTCCTCGGCGCCGCCGACCTTGACGATCGCCACGCCCTGCAGGTCGGCGCGGATTCCCTGCTTGCTCACCGCGCCCTGGATCTCGACGTGGATCCGCCGGCTGGACAGGTCCAGCGACTGCAGCTTCTGCACGACCGGCAGGACGAAGACGGACGCACCCATGACGACCTTCTGGCCGGACATGTCGGTGGACCGGGAGCCGTCCGCGCCGTGGGTCGTGCGCCCCTTGCGTCCCGTGACGATGAACGCCTCGTTGGGGCCGGCAACCTTGATCCGGGAGAGCACGAACAGAATGAGCACGACGACGAGCAGTACGCCGCCGCCGATCGCGATGAGCAGTGGGGTCATCGATCAGTCCTTCATGGAGGGGTGGAGCGGGGTTATCGCACGTGCTGCGTCTCCTCGACGATGACGCTCGTGTCGGAGACGGCTTCGACGACGAAGATCTGCGCGCCGGCCGCGATCGGCGCCGACGACCGGGCGTACAGCTTCACCGGCTGACCGCCGAGGCGTACCCGGACCTCGCCGTATCCGGTCGCCGAGATCGGGGTCACCACGACGCCGAGCGATCCGACCAGGTCGTTGCGGGTGGGGGTGGCGTCGGTGGGCATGTTGCGCGCGGCCCGGGCGAGGCGCAGCGCGAGCCACGCGGTCGGCGCGGCCGCGAGGACGCCGACGCCCGCGGCTGCGGCGATCAAACCAGGGGTACGGGCGCCGAGCAGCTCGCTGGCGATCGCTCCGGCGAACCCGAAGGCGCCGGTGAAGCCAGCGACCGCCTCGACGGAGACCGGGCCGTCCACATCGGGATGCCCGATGTGGAGGAGCTCGCCGCCGAGCAGGCCGAGGGCGAGCACGGCCACGCCCAGGCCGCCGAGGATCAGAAACGCCACCGTCGCGGTGCTCATCGCGCTTCCCCCTCCCCGCCTGGTGTCGCCCGAGGGTAACGGGGGTGCGCCACAGTGATCGTCCGACGCCGCGCCAGCGCGTGCCGGACCCACTTCCGACCCGCGACAATGAGCGCATGCTCTGGGCACTGCTCGACTCGCCGATCGGTGAACTTTCGGTCGCGCTCGACGACCTCGGCGTGTGCGGGGTGCGGTTCGGTCGGGCCGAACCAGTGCCGGAGCCGGCGGCGGGCGAGCGGCTTTCCTCCGTCGCGGAGGAACTTCGCCGCTATTTCGCGGGTGAGTTGACCCGGTTCACCGTGCCGCTGTCGGTGCATCGCGGCAGTGCCTTCGAGCGCGCGGTCTGGACCGAATTATCGCGTATCCCGTACGGCGAGATGCGCACGTACGGGGAGATCGCGGCAGCGCTGGGCGACGCGGGGGCGGCCCGGGCTGTGGGTACCGCCTGCAACCGCAATCCGATCCCGGTGATCGTGCCGTGCCACCGTGTCGTCGGCGCCGGCGGGAAGCTGGTCGGGTTCGGCGGCGGTCTGTCGCGCAAGCGCTATCTGCTCGAGTTGGAGGCGCGGGTCGACTTCGCGCGGGCCTGGAGTTGACCGGGGCGGGATCGCCGCGCGCTGGGCCGCGGGCGGCGATCCCTGACGACGGATCAGCAGTAGGTGTAGCTGCCCTTCGAGCGCCACGAGCACGAGTCGACCGACCTGCCGGCCTTGTTGCGCACGTACGCGGCGTCGCCGGTGTTGTTCCAGATGTACGCGCGCGAGCCCCAGTACCGGTGGGTCGCGGAGTTTCTGCCCTTGCCGGTGTGGATGGTGACGGACTTGCCGGCACCGAGGTAGAAGGTGCCGGTGAACTTGTAGACGTGGTTCGACTTGTCCCGCAGGGTCCAGCCGGAGAGGTTGAGTTTGCCGCGGGTCGTGTTCTTCAGGACCACGTACTCCGCGTTGAGGCTGGTGTTGGAGCGGTTGTCACTGCCCGGCGAGTTGTAATACACCTTGGTGATCTGCACCGCCGGGGCGGCGGCCTGGGCCGCGGTGGCGGGTACGAGCACGGTGCCGAGCACGGCGGTGACCAGCACGAACATGCGGAGACGCAAGTTAACCCCTCAAGCTTCTGAAATCCGGAAATACCGTACGAGAACGATATTCTCGTACGGTGATGAGACGTTAACGTTGCGTCAGTTGTGACAACAATCACCTTAGCGGGCGGCTTTTCCGCAGCTCGGCTGTGGTCGCTCCGACGGACGGGCGTCTCCCCTCGGCGGCACGCCCGGCGTACGCGACGAAGGGTCGGACCCGCGGGCCCGACCCTTCGATGTGCGGCTGTTTGTCGCTACCGCTCGATCTTGCCGGCGATGAAGTCCTCCACGGCCTGGTGGGCGTCGTGGTCGGCGTACTGCACGGGCGGGGACTTCATGAAGTAGGACGAGGCCGAGAGGATCGGCCCGCCGATCCCCCGGTCCAGTGCGATCTTGGCGGCGCGGACCGCGTCGATGATGACGCCGGCCGAGTTGGGCGAGTCCCAGACCTCCAGCTTGAGCTCGGCGTTCAGCGGAGTGTCGCCGAAGGACCGGCCCTCCAGGCGGATGTACGCCCACTTGCGGTCGTCGAGCCACGGCACGTGGTCCGACGGGCCGATGTGGACATCGCTCCTGGACATCTCGTGCGGGATCTGTGACGTCACCGACTGGGTCTTCGAGATCTTCTTCGAGACCAGCCGCGTGCGCTCCAGCATGTTCATGAAGTCCATGTTGCCGCCGAAGTTGAGCTGGTACGTGCGCAGCAGCTCGACGCCGCGGTCTTCGAACAGCTTGGCGAGCGCCCGGTGCACGATCGTCGCGCCGACCTGGCTCTTGATGTCGTCACCGACGATCGGCAGCCCGGCGTCGGTGAACTTCTTCGCCCAGACCGGGTCGGAGGCGATGAAGACCGGCAGGGCGTTGACGAAGGCGCAACCGGCCTCGATCGCCGCCTCGGCGTAGAACTTGGCGGCCTGCTCGGAGCCGACCGGCAGGTAGCAGACGACGACGTCGACCCGCGCGTCGCGCAGCGTCTGCGCCACGTCGACCGGCGCCTGGTCCGACTCTTCGATGATCTCCCGGTAGTACTGCCCCATGCCGTCCAGGGTCGGGCCGCGCTGCACCAGCACGCCGGTGGGCGGCACGTCGCAGAGCTTGATGGTGTTGTTCTCGCTGGCGACGATCGCCTCGGCGAGGTCCATGCCCACCTTCTTGGCGTCCACGTCGAACGCCGCGACGAATTCCACGTCTGATACGTGGTAGTCGCCGAAGGTGACGTGCATGAGACCCGGGACGCGGTCGTTCGGGTCGGCCTTCCGGTAGTACTCGACGCCCTGGATCAGGGACGAAGCGCAGTTACCGACACCGACGATGGCGACGCGAACGGAGCCCATTGCGTTTGCCTCCTTCTCATTCATCACGGCCGCTCCGGCTCTCTCCTGGACTGCCCAGGCGGATGCGGGCTGTTGTCTTCTCGTGGGCCGCCCACGTCGGGGGCCCGGCCGGAGCGCTCGTTGGCGATGAGCTCCTCCAGCCAGCGGACCTCGCGCTCGCAGGCGTCGAGGCCGTGGCGCTGAAGTTCCAGGGTGTACGCGTCCAGGCGCTCGGCGGCGCGGCTCAGCACATCGCGCAGACCTTCCCGGCGCTCCTCGACCTTGCGCCGCCGGCCTTCGAGGATCCGCAGGCGGGTGGCACGGTCGGTGCGGGCGAAGAACGCGAAGTGCACACCGAAGCCGGTGTCCTCGTACGTCTCCGGTCCGGTCTGGGCGATCAGCTCGGCGAACCGCTCCTTGCCCTCTGCCGTGATCTTGTAGACCACTCGACCACGACGGCTCGTCAGCGGCGGGACTTCCTCCGCGTCGGGGGGCGTCTCGCATGCCTCGGTGATCCAACCGGCCGCCTGAAGCCGGCGCAGGGTCGGATACAGGGAGCCGTAGCTGATCGCCGCGCGGATCGCACCCAGCTTGGCGGTGAGCTCTTTGCGCAGCTCATAGCCGTGCATCGGGGACTCCTGAAGAAGGCCGAGGATGGCAAGCTCGAACATTCGCCTCCGCCCCCTTGCCCGCTCGCGCCGGGCGTTAACCACGACGATGTATCGGTTCGATACATCGTCACCGTAAACTGCCGGAGCGGCGGGGGCAAATACCAGCTCCGCATGCACGGCGTGACACAGAGTTACCTTGGTCGCCTCTCCCCGCTGGACCGCGTACCCTCGTGCGCATGCGTACGCAGCGCCAGGTCGTCGACTACTCGCTCCAGAAGCGGGCGCTGCTGCGTGAGGTCCAGTCCGGCCGGGTCGGCACGTACGAGGTCTGCGATGCCTCGCCCTACCTCAAGAACGCTGCGCGCTTCCACGGTGAGGCCACCGAGGAGCGGTGCCCGATCTGCCGTCGCGAGAACCTCACGCACGTCCATTACATTTACGGCGATGAGCTCAAGCAGTCGGCCGGGCAGGCCCGCACGAGCGCGGAGTTGTCCGTGCTCGCGATGACTGTGCGTGAGTTCCAGGTCTACGTGGTGGAGGTGTGCCGCGGCTGCGCCTGGAACCATCTGGTGGAGCAGTTCCTGCTCGGACGGGACGGCCTGTCCGCCGGCGACGCCGAGTCGCGACACGGCGGGGCGGTGGCGGCGTCCGGCTCTGCCGGCCCGACGCGGGGAGACTCGCGGGCGGCGAAGCGAAGGCGAGAGGCGAGACGGTGACTCCGGTCCGCCCGGCCAGTTTTTCGCCAGATCGACGTAGCCGAGCCGAGTGGACGATTTTTACTGGGATAAGTCCGGTTATTTTGGATCCGGCAATGCTCGACCGGTCCGTCCGGTTCGAGGCAGAGCGTGGCCTAACTCACGGCAACCCGGTGGTGTCGCATACGCGCATCACCGCGACCGGCAGGGTGTGACGAATGAACTCGTACGGCGACCCCAGTTCCGCGCGCGGGCGGGCCAACATCCCCGGCCAGAGCCCCGACCACGGACCCGAGGCCGACCCCTGGGGGTCCGCCCCCGCCGCCGGCGCCTACCGGGCGTCGGCTTCCGCCGGCTCCGGCGGCGGTTGGGGGGCGAACGGCGGACACGAGCCCACGCCGCCCCGGGCGGCCCCGACCGGTGGTCGGGCCTCGGTCGGCTCGGCGCCCGCGGGCCGGGCGACGGTCGGACGCGCCGGGATCCCCTCTCCCGCCGGTCCCGGACCGGACGAGTCTTTCAGCGCCGCGGATCGCCCCGCGGGACGCGCCGTCGTCGGTGCTGCCCGAGTCGGTGCGGCGGGGAGCAGCGGCCGGGCGGCGGTCGCCCGGGCCAGTGTCCGTCCGGTGTCGCCCGGCGGACCGGGCGCGGGCGGTGGCGCCGGCGGCGGCCCGAACGGACCCGGCGGCAAGGGCCCCGGCGGTGGTCGGGGTGGTAACGACGGCAGGGGTGGCGGCAAGGGCGACCCCGCCGACCTGAGGAAGGCGAAGAAGCGCAAGCGGATGAACCTGATCATCGCCGCCTTCGCCGTGGTGATCATGGTCATGGGCGTTGGGGTGGTTGGCTTCACCTGGTTCTCCACCACGGTCAAGACGCCGACCGACTTCGCCGAGCCGATCCCGACGACGATCATGTACAGCAACGGGAAGCAGCTCGCCAAGCTGGGCCAGCAGAACCGGACCATCGTGCCGTGGGAGAAGATCAATCCCGACGTTCGGCACGCGGTGATGGCGGCCGAGGACAAGAACTTCGAGAACCACGGCGGCATCGACATGAAGGGCATCGCCCGGGCCGCCTGGAACAACTTCACCGGCGGAACGACCCAGGGCGCCTCCACCATCACGCAGCAGTACGCGCGGCACGTCGCCGATCTGAGCGGAATCAACTACGCGCGGAAGCTCCGCGAGGCGGTGCTCGCCTCCAAGCTCGAGCAGGATTTCAGCAAGGACCAGCTTCTCGGCTTCTACCTCAACGCCATCTACTTCGGTCGTGGGGCGCACGGCGTCGAGGCCGCCGCCCAGGCCTACTTCGGCAAGTCCGTCACGACCCCGCCGGGTCAAAAGGGCGCGATGACGCCGGAAGAGGCAGCGGTGCTCGCCTCGGTCATCAAGCAGCCGGAGCCGGACGCGAACACCGGGCACAAGGGCTACGACCCCCAGCTCAACCCGGGAGACGCCCAGGAACGCTGGACCTACACGATGAACAACATGCAGGAGAAGGGCTGGATCGCGCCCGAGAAGCGGGCGGCGGCCAAGTATCCGGCTGTCCAGAAATGGGATCCGAAGAAGAATTGCGCGACCAACTGCGGTCTCGACACCCCGTCCGGTAACGTCGTCAACTACGTGCGCAGCGAGCTCGAGGCGAAGGGGATCACCAACTGGAAGGAAGGTGGTTACCGGATCACGACCACCATCGACCAGCGGGCGCAGGCGGCCGCGGAGAACGCGGCCCGGCAGAGCAGCAAGAGTTCCCCGATGAACAAACTGCCGAAGAACTACATGGCGGCGCTCGTGGCGATCGACCCGTCCAACGGGCGGGTGCTCGCCTACTACGGCGGTGACAATGCCTCCGGCACGGACTACGCCGGCCTGAACACCGAGCCGGACGGGCGGGTCATCGGTGGGCACGCCCCCGGCTCGACCTTCAAGGTCTACACCCTGGCGGCCGCGCTGAAAGCGGGCATCTCGGTCGACTCCCACTGGGACGCCACCAAGACCAAGGATCCCGAGACCGAGTTCGAGATCTCCAACGCCGACCGCACCAACCTCAACTGCGAGAACGGCGGCAAGTGGTGCAGCCTCGACAAGTCAACGGTCGAGTCGTACAACGTGCCGTTCTACTGGATCACCAAGCTGCTCGGCCCGGACAAGGTCGTCGAGGCGGCGCGCGACGCGGGCATCCGGACCATGTTCACCGACCGAACGGAGCGCGTGGACCTGGCCACGGCCGAGCCCTCGAAGGTTGCCCCGGCGAAGTTCGACAAGCAGGTCGGTTACGGCCAGTACGCGGTGACGGTGCTCGATCATGCCAACGGCATGGCGACCCTCGCCAACCGCGGCGTGTACAACAAGGCTCACTTCATCGTCTCGGTGGAGAAGTACAACCAGCAGACCAGCGAGTGGGAGAAACAGGACGGGGAGCAACGCAAGCCGAAGAAGGTCTTCGAGGCGAACCAGATGGACGACCTCAACTCGGTACTCAAGAAGATCCCCGGTGGCAGTAACAAGAACCTCAAGAACGGCCGTCAGTCGGTCGGCAAGACCGGTACCTGGGAGCTAGACAAAAGGGACAACGGCGACGCCTGGATGATCGGCGCGACCCCGCAGATCGCCAGCGCGGTCTGGGTCGGCACCACCGGCAACCGGACGGCGATCCGAGAGGTGGGCGGCAGCCCGATGTTCGGTGGCGGCACACCGGCCGCGGTGTGGAAGAAGTTCATGGACGACGCCCACACCGCCATGAAGCTCAAGGAAGAGACCTTCCCGGACAAGAAGGGGACGGGCGACCCGAACTACCCCGAGGCCGACGGTGTGTCGCCGAGCCCGGTCGCGCCGAAGCCCGAGGAGAACAAGCCCTGCACCAACCCGCTGCAGCTCTTCTGCCCGCCGGGGAGTGGCGAGAACCGCGGCGGGGGCACCAACCCGAACCCGGGTGACGTGCCCAATCCGGGCGGTAACCAGCCCAACCCCGGCCTGCCCCCAGGTGGCGGCAACCCCGGTGGCGGCAACGCACCCTTCAGCGGCCGCAACGGTGGGACGAACCCCACCTCAGCTCCGCAACGCTGATCCGTTCACTCGCGCTGGCGGTCGGGCTGATGCCCGGCCGCCAGCGTCGTGTTGACCACCGGAATCCGACACGGTGCTCCTGAGCAGACGCGGCCCGGTGTCGTGCGGCAGGATGCCTGTTCATGACGGTGCAGCAGCCGGTGGAGTTCGACGAGGCTGAGAAGCTCGACCACCCGTCACGGAGCGACGGTTTCGTGCGGGGGCTCTCCGAGGCGATCGGGGGGCCGCTGGGCGAACACGCGGTCGGTTACGACCGACCGTGGAGCCGGTGGCGCGGCCGGTTCTGGACCGCCTCCCGGATCGTCCTGGCGCTGACCTGTCTCACCCTCGCGCTGCACTGGGTGCAGAAGTCGCCCTGCCGCGACGGCGCCTGGCAGAACAACGTCCAGTACACCCGGTTCTGCTACACCGACGTGCTCGCGCTCTACTACGCCGAGGGACTGAACGAGGGGAAGGTTCCCTACCGCGACCACGCGGTCGAATATCCGGTGGTGACCGGCTATTTCATGGGGGCGCTCGGCCTGCCGGTGCATGACCTGGGCACCGCGCGGCCCGAGATCAACCAGGCGACGTGGTTCTACAACCTGAATGCGGTCGTCCTGGGTGTCCTCGCCGTCGCTACCGTCGCTGTCATCCTCTCGTTGCGCCGGCGTCGACCCTGGGACGCGGCGATGTTCGCGCTCTCCCCCGCGCTGCTGCTGACCGCCACGGTCAACTGGGATCTCCTCGCCATCGGTTTCGCCGCGTTCGGGCTCTACGCCTGGGCCAGGCAACGGCCGGTGCTCGCCGGCACCCTGCTCGGGATCGGGTGCGCGGCGAAGCTGTGGCCGCTCTTCCTGCTCGGCGCGATCTTCGTGCTCGCCGTCCGCACGAACCGATGGCGGGCGCCGCTCACCACGGTGGGGGCCTTCGTCGGCACCTGGCTGGCCGTCAACCTGCCGGTCATGATCCTGTACTACGAGAGTTGGAACCGGTTCCGGGAGCTCAATTCCACCCGGGCGATCGACTGGGGCACGCTGTGGTACATCGGTCGCTATCTCGACGGGAAGTGGAACACCGGCGTTCCCGGTGACCAGGGTCCCTTCCAGTGGCTGAGCAACAACATCCCGACGCTCAACACGCTGTCGTACGTCCTCTTCGGGCTGGCCTGCGTCGCGATCGCCGCGCTTGCCGTGCTCGCGCCGCGCCGACCGCGGCTCGCCGCCCTCGCGTTCCTCATCGTGGCGGCGTTTCTGATCTTCAGCAAGGTCTGGTCGCAGCAGTTCGTGCTCTGGCTGCTGCCCCTCGCCGTCCTGGCCCGTCCGCGCTGGGGTGCCTTCCTGGCCTGGCAGGTCGCCGAGGTCTGCTACTTCGTGGCCTTCTACGGCGAACTGCTCGGCGCCACCACGCAGAAGCCGGTATTCCCGGAGGGCGTCTTCGTGCTCGCCTCGACGCTGCGGTGGGTCACCGTCGCCGTCCTCTGCGGACTGGTCGTCCGGGACATCCTGCGGCCCGAGCGCGACGTGGTGCGCCACACCTACGACGACGACCCCGACGGTGGCGTCTTCTCCGGTGCGCCGGACGCGGGTTGGCTGCGCCGCCGGCGCGGCTCACCCGGCGCGGAGGAGCCGCCTGCGGTGCCCGCCGTCGGCACGCCCGCGCCGCTGACGGGCTGACCCGCGAGGCGCCGGCGCGTCCGCGGTGCCGACGGGCTGACGCGCGGGGGGTGGCGCGGCCGCGACGCGACCGGTCAGAGCCGGAAGACGATCGTGTCGCCCAGCTCCTCGCGCTGGATGCCGAGGGAGTCGACGGGCAGGTCTGCCGCCCCCTCCCAGGGGGTTCCCGACACCCGGCCGCGCAGCAGGACCACCGTCCGCACCCCGCGCTGACGCAGCTGGTCGACGCTGGTTGCGTCGGGGAAGCTACGGACGGCCTCGCGGACGTCGGCCAGGCTCTGCGGCGTGAAGCCGCTGCCGCCGTTGAGCACCGGCTGAAACTCGCTGGTCGACCAGAGCATGACGTTCTGGTCGGTGTTCTGGTCGCTCGGCAGCACCAGGATCGGCCCGTCGACGGTGGCGAGCGCGGCGGGCTGGGCCGGCACGATCGGGTGCTTCGTGACGTTGAGCCCCTCGGCCAGGATGAGGATCACCGGTAGCAGGCTGGCCAACCGCAGCCACGCGCCGGGCCGCGGCGGCACCCACTCGGCCGCGATCTCCTCGGCCCGCGCCACGAAGGCGGAGACCGCGCCGGCGGCGAGGATGCCGAGCAGCAGCGTCGTCCAGAGCATCAGCCGCCCCGGCGTACGCAGCCCGTCCCACCCGGGCAGGTAGTCGAAGAGCGGGCGGTAGGTGAAGGTGCCGTGGAAGAAACGGGTGCCCATCGCCAGCACCCCGGTGACGAGCACGCCGGCGAGCAGCAGCAGCCGCTGGCGTACGGTCCAGATCGAGAAGACCAGACCGGCCAGCGCGAGGGCGTAGAGCACGAAGCCGGGAAGCAGGGTCATCTCCGGATGCCACGGCAGCCCATCGCGCGCCCGCTCGTGCAGGTCGCCCCAGATCCGTGACTCGGCGGGCGCGGTGAAGAAGCCGCTGACCGGGGGTGAGTAGAGCCCGATCTCATCGATCGTGCGTTTCGCGTAGGGATGCAGCTCGATGACCTTGAAATAGGGGATCGCCAGCAACGCGCCGGTCGCCGCGAAGACGGCGCCGCCCCACAGGTCGGCGAGGAGCAACCGGCCCCCGAAGGGACGCTTCACCGCCCAGAACCAGGTCCGCCGGATGTACCAGGTGAGGGCGGAGACGACCACGATCAGACCGAGGATGTACGCGAACGGCAGGCCGATGCCGAACCCGAGGCTGATCTGCCAGGCCGCCACCAGCCATCCGGTGAACGCCCAACCCGCACGGCGGCGTTCCGGACGGAACCCGTGCCGCAGCGACCACCCGTGCCCACGGGCGAGCATGGCGAGCGCGAGCGGGATGCCGCCGTTGGAGATGACGTGCAGGTGACCGGCCTGGGCGAGCAGCCACGGGGCGCAGGCGTACGCCGCACCGGCGGCCGCGGCTCCGGTGCGCCCCGCGCCGAGCTGACGGACCAGCGCGTACGACCCGACGAGGGCGAGGGCGTGTGCGAGCACGAACATGATGTTGTAGCGCAGGACCGCGGCGACCGGGCCCGTCCCGATCATTCCGGCTGGGGCGTAGCCGAGCAGGGTGTCGGAGAAGGCGAAGCTCCACGGCTCGGGATAGAACGTGTTGGACTGCCAGAGCTGTGCGGGGTCGGTGAGCAGGATGTGTCCCGACCAGGCCATCTGCCAGGCCTGCAGGGTCGGGTCCCAGATGTCCTGCGGGATGGTGTGCAGGGGGTAGCGCAGTGTCGGCCAGGTGATCAGCACGGCGATCACGAGTGCGCCGACGCAGGCCAGGGTCCACTCGTGGATCAGCACGCGTCCGACGGCGCGGGCTGCCCGCCGGGCGCGGGTCGGCACGGGCTCGGGCGCCGGGGCGAATGACGCCCACGGATCGCTCTCCGTCTTGTCGCCCGGGGTGGCGTCCGGCTTTGCCGCGTCCTTCTTGCCGCTGCCGCTCGGCGTCGAGGCGTCGGCCGGCTCCGCCTTCGGTGCTGTCTTCGCCGCTCCGTCCGTGACTGTCTTCGGCGCTGTCTTCGCCGCCGCTCCGTCCGGGCCCTTCTTCGCAACCGCCGGGTCGTTGTCCCGGCCGGGAGCCGCGTCGCCGGTGGCCGGCTCCCGGCTCCCGCTCGGCTTGCCGTCGGCGGTCGGCTCCGCGCTCCCTGTGCGGCGGGCGTCCGTTGTGCCGTTATCGATCACGGTGGCCGCCGGCTCGCCGTTGTCGGCACCATCCCGGGTGTCGTCCGCGGCGGTGGCCTGCGGCTGCTCCGTACTCATCGAGGATTCTTGTCCTAACCGGCCGACGCGCGTTACTGGCCCACTCGGTCCCGCAGGTACGTGATGTCGGCGGCCTGCCCGTCCGCCCCACCCGGCGTTTCGACGATCACCGGGGCGTCGGCGGCGCGGACCACAGCGACCACAAGTTCGGGATCGATCATTCCGTGTCCGAGGTTGTCGTGTCGATCCCGCCCGGTGCCGAACGCGTCCTTTGAGTCATTGGCGTGGATCAGATCGATCCGTCCGGTGATGGCCTTGACGCGATCCACCACATCGAGCAGATCCTCGCCGGCCGCGTGCGCGTGACACGTGTCCAGGCAGAACCCGACGCCGTATTCGCCGACGGCGTCCCAGAGCCGGGCCAGGGCGTCGAAGCGCCGCGCGCACGCGTTGTCACCCCCGGCCGTGTTCTCGATCAGGACCTGGGTGGCGAAGCCCCCCGATTCCGCCGCGTAGGCGAAGGTCTTTCGCCAATTGTCGAAACCGACCTCGACATCGTCACCCTTGTTGACATGTCCACCGTGGACGATGAGACCCCTGGCCCCGACCGTTGCGGCCGCCGCCGCGTGGCTGACGAGAAGCTTCCGGCTGGGGATGCGGATCCGGTTGTTGAGGGTAGCGACGTTGATGACGTACGGGGCGTGGATGTAGATATCCACCTCGGCCGCGCGTAGTGCCTCGGCGTCCGCCCGCGGTTCCGGCGCCTTCCAGCCCTGCGGATCACTGAGGAAGAACTGCACGGTCTCCGCCTTGCGGGCGGCCGCCTCCTCCAACGGGTCGGCGGAATCGACGTGGGCTCCGATGCGCATGGTGGCGAGCCTACGTCGCCGTGGCGACGCTCCGATCGCTGCCTGGACGGAGCGACGTTCGGCACGTACGCGGCAAATCGCCCATCTCTCCCGCGTCACCGCCGGCCCGGCCGCGTCGTTACTCCGATAGATCCTCGTTACGTCCGGTAGATCCACTGTTCTGTCTCCGGGAACCCGTCCGCACCATTCGAACGCGTTACCGAGCTGGGGAGATGGTGAATGTCGCAGCAGCTTCGACAGCGCTCCGTCGCCACCGGGATCGCCATGCTCTTCGCCGCCGCCCCGGTGCTGGCCGCGAAGATCGCGTACGCCGATCCCGGGCCCACGCCCGGCGCCCCGGTGCAGGAGAGCGGGCAGGAAGTCGTCTTCGCCGGTGACAACGTTCTCGGCGTCTCCTGCGCGGCCACCCCGAGCGCCACGTCGGTGACGGTGCCGGCGGAGAGCACGTTGCGCGTCGTGAACCAGACGGGTCGGCGGGCCCGACTGCTGATCGACGGCGACACGCAGGGCGAGATCGCGCATGGCGCGGCGGCAGAGGTGCTCTTCCACCGCGGCCCGGTCTCGCTCGCGCTCAAGCCCAACTGTGTGGTCGCCGAGGAGTCGTCGATCCGGGTGGAGGTGGTTCCCGGGAGCCCGGTGACCCCGTCGGCGGGCTCCACCGCGCCGTCCGGCCCGACAGGACCGGGGCGGACCCGCCCCGCCACGCCGGGCACCGACCATCGGCGTGGCGGCGACGAGTCGACGACGCGCGACCCGGCGGAGGAAACCACCCGGGCCGTTCCGGACGGACCGGATGCCTCCCGCGGTGCGGAGGGCTCGTCGACGGGGTCCGCGGACCCGGGCGACCCGACTGCCGTGGGCGCCGCCGAGCGGCCGGCCGGTCCGGACGCCGACCGTATCGCGGCAGAGCCGATGGCCTCGGTTGAGCCGGTCCAGAACGGCGGATCGGTGGCACTTCTAGCCCTGATCGCCACAGTTACCATCGTTGGCGTATCAGCCGGGGCTATTCGGGCTATTCTCGCTCAACGTGTAACCCGGACTTCTCCGGCGTAAGATAACTACAAACAGGCTCCGCGGGGCGCCTCTTATCCAACCTCGTCGGTGTGGTCGTTCCTCCCCAGGTCCCACCCAAGGAAAGCGGATAGGTCGCGCCCCGCGGCTCTCGTCAGACGGGGGTCTCGTCCGGTCGCCACGCGGCGCGGAGGAGACCCCCGTCGACGCGCGGCGGGGGTCGGCGACGGCTCTCGCCGGAATCCCGGTATTCTGGTCAGGTTGTGCGTGTCGCCGGGGGGCTTCCCCGGTCGTCACGCGCACGACGCAGACCTCCTGTCACGGAAGGACCGTGACCGCTAGCCCAGAGGAGGTGAGTACGTCTTGCGTCATTACGAAGTCATGGTGATCCTCGATCCAAGCCTCGAGGAGCGCACCGTCGCCCCATCGCTCGACACGTACCTCAACGTGATCCGGACCGCGGGTGGCTCGGTGGAGAAGCTCGACGTGTGGGGCCGCCGGCGCCTCTCGTTCGAGATCAATAAGAAGGCCGAGGGCATCTACGCCGTCATCGATCTGCAGGCGGAGCCTGCGGCGGTGGCCGAGCTGGACCGTCAGCTCCGACTCAACGAGTCGGTGCTGCGCACCAAGGTCATCCGGCCGGAGATGCGCTGAGGCGCATTTCCCGGCACGCCCGGACCAGCCTCATCGGCGCTGTCGTAGGGCTCTGGCAGCCTTACCGCAGGCAACGATGAGTGCGCGAGGAGATGGCTCATGGCAGGAGACACCACCATCACGGTCATCGGCAATCTGACCGATGACCCCGAGTTGCGCTTCACCCCGTCGGGTGCGGCGGTCGCCAAGTTCCGGGTCGCTTCGACGCCCCGGTTCATGGACAAGGCTTCCAACGAGTGGAAGGACGGCGAGCCGCTCTTCCTGGCCTGCACCGTATGGCGGCAGGCTGCGGAGCACGTCGCCGAGTCGTTGCAGCGGGGCGCCCGTGTGATCGTTTCTGGTCGGCTGCGTCAGCGGTCGTACGAGACGCGTGAGGGCGAGAAGCGCACCGTCATCGAGCTGGAGGTCGACGAGATCGGCCCGTCGCTGCGCTACGCCACGGCGAAGGTGCAGAAGATGTCCCGCTCCGGTGGCGGCGGTGGCGGCTTCGGCGGTGGCGGTGGCGGCGGTGGCCAGGGCGGCGGAGGTAACTTCGACGACCCGTGGGCCACGGCGGCTCCCTCTTCCTCGCCCTCCGGTTCGGGCGGCGGCAACTTCGACGAAGAGCCCCCGTTCTGATGCCGGCCCCCAGCGGCCGGGACCGCAAACCAGGAGCAAGATCAATGGCGAAGGCTGCGGCACTGCGCAAGCCGAAGAAGAAGGTGAACCCGCTCGACAAGGACGGGATCACCTACATCGACTACAAGGACACCGCGCTGCTGCGCAAGTTCATCTCCGACCGCGGCAAGATCCGCGCTCGGCGGGTGACCGGGGTTACCTCCCAGCAGCAGCGGCAGATCGCTCGTGCGGTCAAGAACGCCCGTGAGATGGCGCTCCTGCCGTACACGGCCACGGCACGCTGAGAGGAGGCACCGACATGAAGATCATCCTGACTCAGGACGTGTCCGGCCTCGGTGCCCCCGGCGACATCGTTGAGGTCAAGGACGGCTACGGCCGTAACTACCTGATGCCGCAGGGCCTCGCGATCGGCTGGACCAAGGGTGCGGAGCGTCAGGTCACGGTTATCCAGCGGGCCCGGTCGGCCCGCGAGATCCGCGACCTGGGCCACGCCAACGAGGTCAAGGGCCAGCTTGAGGGCCTCAAGGTAAGCCTGGCGGTGCGTGCCGGAGACGGCGGGCGCCTGTTCGGCTCGGTCACCCCGGCCGAGATCGTCGCCGCGGTGAAGACCGCCGGCGGGCCGATCCTCGACCGGCGCCGCCTGGAGCTGCCCGGCCACATCAAGTCGGTCGGTTCCTACCCGGTGAGCGTCAAGCTGCACCCGGAGGTCACCGCCAAGTTCAACCTGAACGTGGTCAAGGCCCAGTAGCACGACCTGCGAAAGGGGCGACGCGCCGACCGGCGCGTCGCCCCTTTCGTCGTCGTCATGGCGGTCAGCCAACGGGCTGCCCCGTGAGGGCGCTGAAGACCACGGTGGAGAGACCGCCGCCGACGACCGCGGCGGCGAGGCCGACGCTCGCCGCGCGCCACGTCCCGCTGGCCCACCGCAGCACGATCGCGACCACCAGGCTCGCCAGCAGAGCGGCACCGAACTGCGGCGCCCCACCGACCACCGACGCGATCGCCTGGGCGCGCTCCGACTGGCACCCACCACCGGTGACGTCGGTGACGCAGCCGGCCGGTGGCGGGGTGTTGTCGAGCGTGAACGTCCACAGCGCGAAGAACAGGACCGGTACGGCGTACCAGAGCGCGGTGTAGAGGAGCGAGGCGACGTGTCCGCCGGGATCGAAGTCCAGCAGCTCCTCGTCGGGGCCTCTGCCCCGTCCGCGTCGCACGGGCGGACGGTAGACCTGCCGGACGGGTGGCGGCGCCGGACGGCTGCGCGGCGGCCGCGGATAGGCGACGGCGGGTGACCGGGGCGCCGACACGGGCGTCTCCACCCAGCGCGGGTCGTCGCCGGCCAGCCGCGTGCCGGACCAGAACGTGTCGTCCGAGTCCCGCCAGGAACTCTCCGTCTCGACCGGGCCGCGCGGCTGCCGTCCGGGCGGCTCGGTTCGCGGCCAAGCGCCCGCATCACTGGTGGCGCTCCAGCTACCGGTGTCGGTGATCCGGTCGAACTGGCCGGTGTGTGCGCCCTGCCGCCACTGCCCCGCGCTCGTGTCGTCCCGCCAGTCGCGCGGGTAGGGGTCGCGGCTCCACTCGGCGCTGTCGCCCGGTTCGGACCAGCTCGACGCGTGCGGGTTGCGCCATTCGCCGGTGTGCCCGGCACGGGTCCACTCGCCGGTGTCGTCCGACCGCTGCCACTGGTCGGTCTCCGGAGTGCGCTGCCATTCCCCGGTGTCGGCCGGCCGGTCCCAACGGCCGGTCGGCGCGCTCTGCCGCCAGCCGCTGCTGGACACGGGGCCGCTACTCATCGGGCCACTGCTCATCGGCCGGCTGCTGACCGGACCGCTGCTGATGGGGCCACTGCTCATCGGCCGGCTGCTGACCGGACCGCTGCTGAAGGGACTGCTGCTGACCGGGCCGCGAGCCGCCGGCTCCGGCAGGTCGCCGTCATCGCGATGCCGCCCGCTGCCGCGTGGCGCGGGAATCGCCGAGCTCGGTGCGGGGGTCGCCGAGGTCGGCGCCGGCGCGGCTGAGCTCGGTGGCGTCCAGTACGCGTCGTCGAAGCCGCTGTCGGTCAGGTCTGTCCTCCCAGATTGGCGCCCGGAGCGGTAGCTCTGGCCCCAGGACGTGCCGGCGGACAGATCGTCGGCCGCACGCGGCTCGTCGTCACCAGCCCACGACGTCGCCGGACGGCGCTCGTACGGGGTGCGATCGCCGTACCCCCAGTCCCGGTAGTCCACCGCCGGAGCGTGACCTTTCTGATACCGAGTCGCAATCGGCCATCTGGACAGATTCGTCGTTGGCGATGATAGCCGGTCGTCGTCAACGACACATGTCCAGATTTCTTTCCTCCACATGCTGGGGACCGAGAAAGCGCAGTTCAGACCGGGTGTGCGGAGAAATCCCACGACGTTGTGCACAGGATGTGCACAACCCTGCGCACATCCGTGAGGCCGCTGTCCACAGCTTCTCCCGAACTTCGTCCACCGCGGTGTTTGGGGCTGTGACCTCGGGTTTCGTATGGTGGCGGCGGACAGAAGTGTCGTACCCCGGCGGTTCGCTACGGGCACAGTCAATCGAGCGGAGGCTCCGGGTGTCGATCACGGACGATGTGCGTGCCGAGGCGAGGACTCCCAGTCCGCCTCCAAGCGCCCCGATCCAACCCGTCGGCCAGTTCGACAAGACCCCGCCGCAGGACATCGCGGCGGAGCAGTGCGTGCTCGGTGGCATGTTGCTCTCCAAGGACGCGGTCGCCGACGTCGTCGAGATCCTGAAGTCGAATGACTTCTACCGGCCGATCCACTCGGCCGTCTTCGACGCGATCCTGGACCTCTACGGCCGGGGCGAGCCGGCCGATGCCATTACCGTGGCCGCGGCCCTCTCCGACTCCGGTGACCTCGGCCGCATCGGTGGCGCCCCCTACCTGCACACCCTCATCGCCAGCGTGCCGACCGCGGCCAACGCCTCCTACTACGCGCGCATCGTCGGCGAGCGGGCGGTGTTGCGCCGTCTGGTCGAGGCGGGCACGAAGATCGTCCAACTCGGATACGGCTCGGCGGCGGGTGGCGGCCGTGACGTCGACGACGTCGTCGACCTCGCCCAGCAGGCGGTCTACGACGTCACCGAGCGCCGGGTCCGGGAAGACTTCGCCAGCCTCGCCGACATGCTGCAGCCCACGCTCGACGAGATCGAGGCCGTCGGCGCGCAGGGCGGGGTGATGACCGGGGTGCCGACCGGATTCACCGACCTCGACCGTCTGCTGAACGGGTTGCACCCCGGCCAGCTGATCATCGTGGCGGGCCGCCCCGGTCTCGGTAAGAGCACCGCCTCGATGGACTTCGCGCGGAACGCGGCGATCAGGGCCAACTGCGCCAGCGCCATCTTCTCGCTCGAAATGAGCAAGGTCGAGATCGTCATGCGACTCCTCTCGGCCGAGGCGCGGGTGCCCCTGCACGTGCTCCGCTCCGGGCAGCTGTCGGATGACGACTGGTCCAAGTTGGCGCGCCGGATGGGCGAGATCAGCGAAGCCCCGATCTTCGTCGACGACACGCCCAACATGAACCTGATGGAGATCCGGGCCAAGGCGCGTCGGCTCAAGCAGCGACACGACCTCAAGATGATCGTCGTTGACTATCTCCAGCTGATGAGCTCACCGAAGAAGACCGAGAGCCGTCAGCAGGAGGTCGCCGAGCTGTCCCGTGGTCTCAAGCTGCTGGCCAAGGAGGTCGAGTGCCCGGTCATCGCGGTCAGCCAGCTGAACCGTGGCCCTGAGCAGCGCACCGACAAGCGTCCGCAACTCTCCGACCTGCGTGAGTCGGGATCGATCGAGCAGGACGCCGACGTGGTGATCCTGCTGCACCGCGACGACTACTACGACAAGGAGTCGCCGCGGGCCGGCGAGGCGGACTTCATTGTCGCCAAGCACCGAAACGGCCCGACGGACACGATCACCGTCGCGGCGCAGCTCCACCTGTCCCGCTTCGTCGACATGGCGGTCTGAGCGCGTCGGTCACGACGACCGGCGGGGGTTGTCCGCTCCGGGCGTTCAGCCGACGAGGGGAAACCGCACGTCGGGGCCGCGTCGAGCGCCGCCGGCCGAGGGGGTGCGCGTCCTCGGCCGGCGGCGTCTCACGCGGATCAGTCGAAGAGTTCGCCCAGGAAGCCGCCCTTGCGGCGCTTGTTGCGGTAGTGCCCGTGGTAGCCGTAGTGGCCGCCGTGGACGGGAGCCGGCGGATAGCCGTGGGTCACGGGCGGCGGTGGCGGGACATGGGCCGGCGGGTAGCCGGGCTGGTGGTGCTGCGGCGGGGGCGGCGGCACGTAGCCACCGGCAGCGGGCGCGCCGGCGTGACCCGGCTGCGGCGCGGGCGGCGCCGGTGGAGCACCGTGCTCCCGGTTCCAGCTCGCCTCGGCTTCGAAGAGCTTCTCCAGCTCACCGCGGTCGAGGAAGATCCCGCGGCACTCGCCGCACTGGTCGACAATCACGCCGCTGCGCTCGTACTGGCGCATGTCGCCATGGCACTTCGGACAGGTCATCTGCATTACTCGACGGTACCGGCTGCTGTCACCCCCGCCCGGACAGCGTCGCCGTGACCTCGTCGTCGGAAACCTGCTCGAAGTCCTCGTAGAACTGTCCGACCGCGCGGAAATCTGCCGGCCGAAGCAGGCAGAGCAGTTCATCGGCCACCGCCGACACGGCCGAGCACGCCCCGACGGAGCCGACCGGTACGGCCACCATGATCCGATGGGCACAGAGCCGGCGACAGACCATCACGGCCGCGCGGATGGTCGCCCCGGTCGCGAGTCCGTCGTCGACGATCACCACCGTGCGGTCCCGCAGATCGAGCGGCGGGCGACCCGGCCGGTAGAGCTCCGCACGTCGCTGCAGCTCCTCGGTCTCCGCCCGGACGACCTCGGCGATCTCCTCGGGGTCGAGCCGCCCGGCGACCTCGGCATTGAGCACCTGCACGCCGTCCGGGCCGATCGCTCCGAACGCCACCTCGTGTTCTGACGGAAGCCCGAGCTTGCGGATCACCAGCACGTCCAGCTGCACCCGTAGCTCGGCGGCCACCACCGCCGCGACCGGGATCCCACCGCGGACGAGACCGAGCACCACGACGTCCGGCCGGTCGGCCAGGTGCTTCAGCCGGCTGGCGAGCGCCTCACCGGCCGCGACCCGGTCCCGGTACGGCGTCTCCATCCCTCTGGTGTACGCCTGATGGCGGGTGCGCGTTGCTCAGACGGCCAAGCTCGACGTGAGCTGCCAGCCGAGCGCGGCTGACGTCAGTCCCGCCGCCACGGTGACGGTGACGTTGAGCAGCGCACGCGCCGCTCCGCTGCCGCCCTGGCCGGCGAGGCGCACGGTCTCGTAGCCGAAGGTGGAGTAGGTGGTGAACGCGCCGCAGAAGCCCGTACCGAGGAGCCAACCCAGCGATCCGGGCAGTGCGCTGCCGGACCCGGCCAGGAGACCGAGCAGGAGCGACCCCGCCACGTTGACGGCGAGTGTGCCCCACGGCAGTGTCCGGCCCCATCGGGCGGTGACCGCCCGGTCGACGAGGAAGCGGGCGGTCGCTCCCACCGCTCCGCCGACCATCACCAGCACGAGCGTCACGATGGGTGCCGCACCGTCGGGAAACCGAGCCACCGCACGATCAGCATCCCGAGCCGGACCGCGAGGAGCGCGCCGACCAGCGTGCCGAGGACGTACGCGGCGGCCAGCGCGGGCCGACCTGCGGCGAGCAGGGACCGGCTCTCCACCGCGTAGGTCGAGAATGTGGTGAAGCCGCCGAGCACCCCGGTGCCGAGGAACGGCCGGACCAGCCGGTGCGGGGCGATCCGTGCCGCGATGACCTGCATGAGCGCCCCGAGCAGAACGCATCCGCTCACGTTGGTGAGCAGGGTCGCCCACGGAAAACCAGCGACCGGGGTGGGCCAGGCCAGCGCGAGCCCGTACCGGGCCGCCGAACCGATCGCGCCACCCGCCGCCACCGCGACGACCACCCCTCGGGCCGTCTCCTCGATCGGCGTCATGATGTCGCTGCCGCCGCCGGTCGTGACCGATGGTTTTCCTCGACGGCCGGTGCGGGGACCGCCATCCGCAGGGCCGCCGCCCAGGCCAGGAAAGCGACCGGATAGAGCAGGTAGCCGAAGCGGGTAGACGGCATCAGCGCGATGGCCGCGAGTAGCCCGTATCCGCAGACGAGCGCGGCTTCGGCGGGCGTGCGGGGCGGACGGCGGGCGAGTCGGACGGCGATCGCCAGCCCGGCGCCGACGAGCAGCGCCGCAGCGATGATCCGACCGCCGGGCAGTGTCGCGGCGATGAGATAGCCGGGGAACGGCGACTGCGCGGGGCTGTGGACCAGCCCATGGCCGAGCGGAAAGTGCACGACGTTTTCGAGCAGCGCGCCGGAGTCGACGAGCTGCGCGGGCAGCAGCGCCGCGATCGGCAGGCCGACGGCGCCGACGCCGAACCGGATCGCGGCGCGGCGGCCGCGGGTGCCGGCGTACCCGAGAAGAACCAGCGCGACCGGCCAGGCGAAGAGTTTGAGGGCCGCGGCGAGCCCGACCGCGAGGCCGGCGGCGCCGGGTCGGCCGCCCGCGAGGAGGGCGAGGGCGAGGAGACAGAACGCGAGTACGGGGATGTCGTCCCCGCCGGTCGCCAGGGTGAGCGCGCAGACGGGCAGCACGGTGGCGAGCTGAACCGCCCGCAGAACGGCGCGGTCGTGGGCGGCCGTCTCCGGCCGCGCCACGGGGCTGCGCCGCAGCACCGCGACGGCGGCCACGAGCGCGGCCACGGTGGCGAGACCGAACCAGACGCGCGCGTCGGTCCACCAGGCGACGCCAACGGTGGCGCGCGGCAGGCCGAAGAGCGCCATCCCCGGCTGGTACGGCAGGTAGCCGAGCAACTGTTCGCCGGCCGGCAGGGCAGCGATCGCGTCGCGGCCCAGGTAGGGGCTGCCGTGTTCGAGCAGGCGCAGGCCGCCCTGCTCGACGACGATCACCTCTTCCTGGGCGCGGTCGACGCGGCCGGCGGCCCGTTGCACGCACTGCACCACCATCGGCAGCAGCGCGCTCGCGGTCCAGGCGAAGACCGTGATCGCGGCACGCGCGCCGATGCCGGTCAGCCCCGACGCGCTCCCCCGCCAGCGGGCGACCATCTGCGCGGTCACCGCGACGGCCGCCGTCGCGTAGCCGACCGTGGCCACCGCTCCCCACGCCCGATGCGGCGCCAAGGTGGAGGTGAGCGCCGTGACGGTGGCGAAGACGGCGGAGAGTCCGTACAGCAGGAGATCGACCGTGAGGCCCCCGGCCGCTCGGTCCGCGCTCGACCAGGTAGCGGAGAGGCCGGTCGGGGCCTTGGGGACGATCACGCGGGCAAGTGTGGCAGACGGTCCGGGCGGGTGCGGGCGGCTGCCCGCCGACCCGGCGCCAGGCGGATCACCGCCCCCTCGTCGTGCAGCGGCGGCGCGAGCACGCCGGGGCGGCCACCGGAGCCGCGGCGCAGGGCGGTCAGCAACCGGGATGCCGGCATGGGTCGGGCGAAGAGATGGCCCTGTCCGGCCGCGCACCCCAGCTCCCACAGCGCGTGGCGTTGCGGTTCGCTCTCCACCCCCTCGGCGACCACCACGAGGTCGAGACTGCGGCCGAGGTCGATCGTCGAACGGACGACGGCGGCAGCTTCCGGCGAACTCTCCATCGCCATCACGAACGCCCGGTCGATCTTCAGCTCGTGGACGGGGATCCGGGAGAGGACCGACAGCGAGGAGTAGCCGGTGCCGAAGTCGTCGAGCGCCAGGCGAATCCCCTCGTCGCGCAGCTGTCCGAGCACCTGGTCGACCACGTCCAGCTGGCTGATGGTGAGCGTCTCGGTCAGCTCCAGGAACAGCCGATCCGGGGGCAGCCCGTGCGCGTTCAACCGGGCCACGACCGAACTCGGGAAGTGCGGGTCGAGCAGGCTCCGCGGCGAAACATTGACGGCCACCGGCAGGTCGAAGCCGGCGTCACGCCACGTGCACGCGGCCGTGAGGGACTGGTCGAGTACGGCGTCGGCGAAGGCCGGCAGCAGCCCGGACCGCTCGATTGTCTCCAGGAACCGCAGGGGGTTGATGCGGCCCCGGTCCGGGTGGTGCCACCGTGCCAGCGCCTCGGCCGCCACCACCTCGCCGCTGCCGAGGTCGACGATCGGCTGGAAGTTGACCGTGAACTCGTGCTCGGCGACGGCGCGGGGCAGGTCGCCGCCGAGGGCGAGCCGGGCGACGTCCGCGGTGTCCCGGTCCCGGGCGTACGTGGCGATCCGCTGACCGGCCCGCTTCGCCTGGTACATCGCGACGTCCGCCCGGCGGAGCAGCTCGGGCATCCCACCCGTGCCGGGGGCCACCGCGATCCCCGCGCTGGCTTCCACGTTGATCCGCATGCCCTCGAGCTCCATCGGCTCGTGCAGCGCGGCCAGCAGCCCTTCGGCGCGGTGCGCGGCCATCGCCGGCGCGGGCAGACCGCTGAACAGGACGGCGAACTCGTCGCCGCCGAGCCGGGCGACCACCTCCGCCGGATGGGCGGCGTTGCGCAATCGCTGGGCGACTTCGGTGAGGACCCGGTCGCCCGCCGGATGGCCGAGTGTGTCGTTGATTTCCTTGAAGTGGTTGAGGTCTACCAGCAGCAGCGCGGCCACCCCGTCGGCGTGCCGTACGGCCAGCACCTCGGTTCCGCGTTCGAGCAGCTGGCGCCGGTTGGCGAGCCCGGTGAGCGGATCGTGTGCCGCGGCGTGTGCGTGTTCCTCGGCCACCCGGGCCAGCTCCGCGTAGGCGGAGGCGTTGCGGATCGCGGTGCACAGGGCCGACGCGAAGGTGCGGAGCGTGTACTCCTCACGTTCGGAGAGGGTCACCGGCTCCCGGAACCGCAGGCGCAGGGCGCCGACGTCGCCACCGCCGGAGTGGTCTTCGAGTGGAGTGCGGATCACGGCGTCCGCGCTGCCCGGCAGCTCGCTCGGCGCCCCGTCGTACACGACCGTGTCGCCGTTCCCCCGCACCATCCGCGGACGGGGTCCGAGCCGCACCTCCACGTCGACCTGGTCCGCGGAGAAGAGCTGGGCGGCGCGGGTCACGGCCGTCGAGAGCACGGCGTCGAGTTGGACGACGTTGAGCTCGTCGGTCGTCTGGGCCAGCCGTTGCCACGCCTCGCGTTCCTGGCGGGCGCGGAGCCGGCCGACGTGTGACAGGTGCAGGGCGAACACCACGGGCGGCATCGCCAGCAGCAGGGCGGGGCCGAGGCTGACGATCGTGACGGTGGCGATCGCGATCACGAGGTTGGCCAGCCGGAACGTGAGCCGGCTGTCGCTGTCGCGGAACGCCACCTGTCGCCAGGACCGGTTGGTGGCCAGGGCCATCACCCGGGTGCCGAGGAGTTCGTCGATCACCGCGTACGCCGCGGCGGCGGCGAGCAGCCCCGTCAACTGTCGGCTCCACGCCAACGGGCCGGCCGCTTCGAAGGTCGGCAGCAGGCCGGCGGCCTGTGCGGCGAGGCTCGCCGCGGCGGCGGCGGTGGTGTCCTTGCCGACGTTGAAGGCGAGCTTGAGCGGCTGGTTACGGGTGACGGCGTTGGCCAGTGCGACGCCGCCGGCGGTGCAGAGCACCACCCAGGGGGGCGGTAGCAGGGCCACGGCCACCAGGATCGCTGCCGAGGTGGAGGAGAAGGCCTTGATCTGGGCGCGTACGCGGATCTTGGCCTGCAACCCGTTCGTGACGGCGACCAGTCCGGCGAGAGCGATCGGATACAGGAGGGAGACCGGCGGTGCGGTCAGGTGCAGCCCGGCGACGACAAGGCAGCTCGCCGCCAGTACGACGACTAGACCGACGAGCAGCCGCAGCCGCTCTTCGGTCTTGTCGTCCGTGCTCGTCGGTGACCCGTCGTCTCGCATCCCTGCTGCATCGTGACCGATGGGTGGGGACCGTTGTCAACCACTGCGGGCCAGGAATTTGTGAACTTGGCCGGGATAACAATTCACCGCCAGTCGTAGTCGCGCATGTCACACCCCTCAATGAATCGCAAAACCGAATTACGGCCCAATTCGCCGAGCGCGGAAGCGCATCCGTTTCCCGCTGCGAACTACCCAAAGGTTAAATGCGTGACAGGGGATCTGTGAATAGTAATATGTCGGTCTTTTCATGAAATGCGAATCAGAATGGCTTTTGTATTATCTGGGTGACGAAATGACGACGCAGAGCTAAATTAATGAATGCTGTCGGTCGTCGGATAGTCACCACGCGACTGGCGTCAGGCCTCGCATCCGACCTGATCCGTACGGCCAACCACTCCGTACCAATCAGATGCTTCCTGCTCATTCTTCCATCATCAATACGACCCGGGGCCGCGCTATAGCGTCCATTAGCGCATGCGGCCGCAATCGTCCAAGCCGCCCGCCCAATATCACGTCGGCCGGGGGCGGCCGCGTGCGCCGACCGCCGTGAGCGGCGGTAGCGGGACGCCCGACAACCTGTACCGCGCGGCGTCGGGCACACGTATATAGGCTCCCCACGTGACCGATCCAGCAAACCTGACACACGTCGACGAAACCGGAGCCGCCCGGATGGTGGACGTGTCCGCCAAGTCGGTAACGGTGCGCCGGGCGGTGGCCGCCGGGCTCCTGCGGACCACGGCGGAGGTGGTGGAACTGCTGCGCCGCGACGGCCTGCCCAAGGGCGACGCGCTCACGGTGGCGCGGCTCGCCGGCATCATGGGCGCGAAGCGCGCCCCCGACCTGATCCCCCTGTGCCATCCGATCGCCCTGCACGGTGTCACCGTCGAGCTGCGGCTCGGCCACGACACGGTCGAGATCACCGCCAGCACCAGGACGGCCGACCGCACCGGTGTGGAGATGGAGGCCCTGACGGCCGTCGCCACCGCCGGGCTCGCGCTGGTCGACATGGTCAAGGCCGTCGACCCCGCCGCATCCATCGACGGCATCCGGGTGCTGCGCAAAGAGGGCGGCAAGACCGGCGACTGGATCCGACCGGAGGATCGTCCGTGATCCGCGCCCGCGTGATCGTCGCGTCCAACCGGGCCGCGGCCGGCGTCTACGCCGACACGAGCGGCCCCCTTCTCGTGACCGGACTGCGCGAACTCGGCTGCCGGGTCGACCAGCCCGTGGTCGTGCCCGACGGTGATCCCGTGGAGGCCGCGCTGCGCCTGGCGGTCGCCGACGGGATGGACGTGGTGATCACGAGTGGCGGCACCGGCGTCACCCCGACGGACCGTACGCCGGAGGCCACCCGGCCGGTGCTCGACTACGAGATCCCCGGTATCGCGGAGGCGATCCGCGCGCACAGCCGGGACAAGGTCCCGACCGCGGTGCTCTCCCGGGGCCTCTCCGGCGTGGCGGGACGGAGTCTCGTGGTCAACCTTCCCGGCTCCACCGGCGGGGCCCGCGACGGACTCGCCGTGCTCGGGCCGATCCTGGCGCACACGGTGGACCAGTTGCGCGGTGGCGACCATCCCGCACCGTGACGCCGCCGGTCCAGGCAGGTCGTGATCGCCCGGACCCGGGACGCCGCGCCGTGACCGACTCTCCGAGTGACCGACTCTCCGAGTGGTCCGACCCGCGAGGATAGGCTCGGCGGATGACCGCAGGAACGGCCGTCGCCACAGACCCGATGCCCGCGTCCGTCCCCGTCGACTGGCGGGAGGCACGGTCCCGGGTCTACGCCGCCGGTCTGGCCGCCGCGCTCGACCCGGTCGATCTGGCGCTGGCCCGCACCGACGGACACACGCTCGCGCAACCGCTGACCACGCTGACCGACCTGCCTGCCTTCCCCACATCGAGCGTGGACGGCTGGGCGGTGCGCGGGGCGGGACCGTGGCGGCCGGTCGGCCAGGTGCTCGCGGGGGGAACGCCGTCGCCGCTGACCGAGAAGGGCACCGCGGTCGAGATCGCCACCGGCGCGATGCTGCCGGACGGTGCCGACGCGGTGCTGCGGGTGGAGGAGTCCGCGCGTACGGCCGACGGACGGATCAGCGGCGTGCCACGCGCGCAGCCCGAATGGCGCGTGCCGGGCGAGGAGGCGACCGCGGGCGAGGCGCTCCTTCCCGCCGGCACGCCGGTCGATCCGGGGCTGATCGGCCTCGCCGCCTCATGCGGCTACGACACCCTGCGGGTCCGCCGGATGCCGCGGGCGGCGCTCCTCGTCTTCGGCGACGAGCTGCTGACCTCCGGACCGCCGGGCGCCGGCCGGGTACGGGACGCGCTCGGCCCGGCCGTGCCGTTCTGGTTGCGCCGATACGGCTGCCGCGTCGACCCGGAGCAGGTCGTCGCCCCGGTCGCCGACACCCTCCCCGCGCACGTCGCGGCGCTGCGCCGGGCGCTCGACGAGGTCGACCTGGTCTGCACCACCGGGGGCACGATGCACGGCCCGGTGGACCACCTGCACCCGGCGTTGCGTGAGCTGGACGCGGAGTACGTGGTGAACACGGTGGCCGTACGGCCGGGTTTCCCGATGCTGCTGGCCCGGGTCGCCGGCGCTGACGGCCGGCCACGGTTCGTCGCGGGGCTGCCCGGCAATCCGCAATCGGCGATCGTCGCCCTCGTGTCGCTCGTCGCGCCGCTCCTCGCGGGCCTGCACGGCCGTCCCGAGGCCGAGCTGCCGCAGGTGACCCTCGCCGAACCCGTTCCGGGGCGGGGTGACTACACACATCTGGCTCTGGTCCGGGTCGACCCCGTCGAGGGGACCGCGCGTCCGCTCCGCCACGTCGGCTCGGCGATGCTCCGCGGTCTCGCCCGGGCCGACGGCTTCGCGGTGATCGGGCCGGGCGCGAACGGGGACGCCGGATCCCGCGTGCCGCTCGTACCGTTGCCGTTGCTGCCGGGAGAGCGACCGTGAGGCCGCGAACCGTCATGGTCGACAACGGAAGGTGGAGCCGATGACGTCCTCGATCACCGTGCGGGTCCCGCTGCTCGCGGTGACCACCGATCCGCTCGACCTGAGCGCCCACGAGGCCGCGGTCGCCGACCGCCGGGCCGGGGCGGTGGTCTCCTTCCACGGAGTCGTGCGCGATCACGATCACGGACGGGGCGTCACGACGCTGGAGTACGAGGCGCATCCGAGCGCCGCCGACGTGTTGCGTCAGGTGGCGACGGAGATCAGCGCCGACCCGGCGGTCTACGCGATCGCGGTCTCGCATCGCGTGGGGCCGCTCGCGATCGGCGATGTGGCGCTCGTCGCAGCCGTGAGCACCGCACACCGGGCTGCCGCATTCGAGGCCTGCGCCCGGTTGGTTGACGAGGTGAAGGCCCGCCTGCCGGTGTGGAAGCGGCAGGTCTTCGCCGACGGCACCGAAGAGTGGGTCAACTGTCCCTGAGGTGGTTCGCCGAGACGCGTCCCGGCGACCGTCGGTCGACCCGCATCGCGGGCTCGGCGTAGAAGGCCGGCTCGGCGCCGGGACGCCACGGCAGGGCCGCGACGATCACGATCAGTGCCAGGGCCAGCGAGTTCTCCATCAGCACGCCGAAGAGCCCGTCGTGATAGTGCGAGACCCGGGGCAGTTGGTGCTCGTACGGCCAGATCGGCGAGATCAGGAACAGCACGTAGAGCGCGACCGCGGCGGTCGCGTGTCGCAGGCCGGTCAGGGTCGGGAACCAGATCGGGCTGCGGAGGCCGGAGATCCCGGCGACGCCCGTGCCGGTCGGCAGGGTGAAGCCGCGGTGTGCGAGACCCCGGCTCGCGCCCCGCCGGCGCATCGCCGCGTCGGCGAGCACGATGATCGCCGGGATCACGAAGACCAGGTGGTGCGACCAGGAGATCGGGCTGATCACATTGGCGGTGAGCCCGATCAGCGTGAACGCGGTCAGTTCGTCGCCGTCGGCGTGCGCGTGCGACGCCCGGGACATCCCGACCGCGAGCAGCAGCAGCGCGAAGGAGAGCCAGAGCAGCCCCGGCGTCTCGATCGAGTCGTAGAGACGGGCGAGCACGCCGGCGAGCGACTGGTTCGGCGTCATGTCAGCGGCGCCGATCCGCTCGGTGTGCCACAGCACGCTCGTGAAGTAGGCGGTGGACTCGCGCCCGGCGATGACGAACGTCGCCATGGTGACGCCGAACGCGGTGGCGACCGCGGTCACCGCCGCGCGCCACTGCTTCGTGACCACGAAGTAGACGATGAAGAGCGCCGGGGTGAGCTTGATCGAGGTCGCCAGACCGATGCCGGCGCCGGCCCATGCGCCACTGAGCCAGAACCGCCGCAGCGGCCCGCTCGTCCCCGCCGGGCGCGCACCGCCGCGGGCGCGCCATCGCAGCGCGACCAGATCCGCCATGGTCAGCGCGAAGAGCAGCAGGTTGACCTGCCCGTATCCGAGGGTCTCGCGGACCGGCTCGATCGCGATCGCGAGCGGCAACGCCAGCCCGACCGCGAACCAGTGCGACCACCCGCAGCGGTCGGCGATCGGCCGCAGGAGCGCGGCCAGCACAACCGCGAGCGCGGCGATGCTGCCGGCGACGTTGACCCAGCCCGCGGCCTCCGTGGGCAACACGGCCATGGGCAGCATGACCAGACCCGCGAAGGGCGGGTATGTGAAGCCGAGAGTCGTCAGCGGTGCGATGAACTCGTAGAGATCGTTGCCGCCCGCCCACCAGACCACCGCGCCGTGGTAGATCTTCATGTCGAAGAAGTTGTACGGGCGCCCGAACGTCTGAATGGCGAGCCATGCAGCGTAGAAGGCGGCGGCGACGATGCCGATCCGTACAACTGTCCGAAGATCGATCCCACGGGTTACGCGGCGGACTGGGGCAAGGCGGCTCGTCCGCGTCCCGACGGTCGCCGGCATGGCGTGGCCACCCCCGTACCAATGTCGTACTTCCCGCCCAGGTCCATCCAGGAGCCTAGAACGGTCAGTGACTGGAATGCCTGCTGCGTTACCCGACCGTGTCCGATCCCACACTGGTTCGCGACTTTTCCCACCGGTTAACGCTACGTGTGCGGTTCAGGTGGTTGACGCCACCGAATGCCTAGAAGAGAGTAAATATCCGTATCGACTTAGGTCAACCCGGTAAACGCCGGGCGGTCGTCGCCGACCGTACCGCGATCCGCGCATCCCGCTTGGCGCCGCGGACCGCGCGCCGTACCGACCGGCGCCCATCATGCACCGCATGGCTGGTGCGCCATCGCAATCCCGGCCGCCCTCCAGTGTCCGCCGCGGCGAGGAGCAGTCCGCCCAGAAGGCCTAAATTTTTCAAGAAATGTATCTGCTGGGCCTGGCGGTCGGTCCGGTCGTCGACCGTCCAGAAGGGGTGCCCTGCCACTGTGGTCGGCACCAGGGAACCCGCCAGGATCGCCGCGGCGGGCCGGGTGAGGCGCCCCGTCGCCAGCAGCGCTCCGCCGACGAACTGGGCGGCGCCATTGAGCTGTACCAGGGCGCGCGCATCGGTGGGCAGTCGGGAGTCGACACTCTCCAGCCAGGGCGTGATCCGATCCGTCACCCGCTTGGCCTGCGGCACAAGCTGCTCCGGATTCGCCATCGCCCGCGCCCCGCTGATCACGAATATCCCGCTCAGCAGAGCGCGAGCGGCCGTGCGTACGGGTCTCATGGATCAGTCATACCCAATTCGTCCGGTCGGCACCCGTCGAATGGCGGGACCCGGTACGGCTGGCGGCTGTCGCGGCTGTCCGGATGAGACGGAGTGGGAAAACGGGGTGACGCACGACGACGGTCGCGCGTCCGGTCAGGCCGGCTGGGTGCGCAGGTAACGGCCGAAGTGCGGGACGGTGAACGCGACCGTCCCCCGTTCACCGGAGTAGATCAGGCCTTTCTTGATCAGAGCGTCCCGTGCCGGCGACAGGCTCGCCGGTTTGCGGCCCAACGATTTGGCGATCTCGGCGGTGGGCACCGCGGCGTCCATGTCGTCGCGCCCTTCTCCCACGGCGGTGTCCCCGGCGATGCTCTCCCCCGCGACACCGTTCCCCGCAGAGCCGGCTCCCCCCATGAAGGACAGCGCGGCCATCGCGCGCATGTATTCGCGTTCGGCGGGCGTGGCCCGCTCGAAGCGTGATCCGAAGAAGCCGACGGCGAGTTCCGCTTCGGCCTCCGGCGCGGCGACGTGAACGTCGGCGGCCGTGATCGGGGATCGGGGCGCGTGGTCCCAGGTGGTCTTGCCGTAGGCCTGCACGAAGTAGGGGTAGCCGCCCGACTTCTCGTAGAGCAGGTCCAGCGCCTTCTGCTCGTACTCGACGCTCTCCCGCCCGGCCGGCGCGCAGAGTGCCTGATCCGCCGCGATACGGTCCAGCCGGTCGATGCGCTGGTAGCGGAAGAGCCGTTCGGAGTAGGACTTGGCGGCGGAGAGCACGGCGGGCAGGTGGGGCAGGCCGGCACCGACCACGATCAGCGGGCCGCCGAGCTGGGACAGCTCGTGGCAGGCGGCGCAGAGCGCCGAGACGTCCTCAGCGCCGACGTCCTGCATCTCGTCGATGAAGATCGCGATGCCGGTGCCCACATCGGTGGCGAGGTCGGCGGCGTCGCTGAAGAGTTCGACCAGATCGATCTCGATGTCGCCTGAGTCCGCGCGTCCTGCGCTCGCCGGAACGTCGATCCCCGGCTGCCAGCGGTCGCGCAGCCGGGGCGCGCCGCGGCCCGTGGCGGGCGGATTCGCCCGTAACGCGAACGCCTTGAGCACGCCGAGGAACGCGTCGATCCGGTCCGGTGCCCGGTGGTGCGGGGCCAACTCGCGGATCGCCATGTGCAGCGCGGCGGCCACCGGTCGGCGCAGCGACTGATCGGGACGTGCCTCGATCTTGCCGGTCCCCCAGAGCCGGTTGATGGCCTGGGAGCGGAGGGTGTTGAGCAGGACGGTCTTGCCGACCCCGCGTAGGCCGGTGAGCATGAGGCTGCGTTCGGGCCGGCCGCGGGCGACCCGTTCCAGGACGACGTCGAAGACGTCCAGCTCGCGGCCGCGACCGGCGAGCTCGGGCGGGCGCTGACCGGCGCCCGGTGCGTACGGGTTGCGGACCGGATCCACGCCTTGCACGTTATCGGCCCATCTAGGGCCACGGCTAGACGAACGTAGATGTGGGTAGCGCGTGTCGAGACAAAACTAGGGCTGTCTAGCTTTTTTGCTAGACAGCCCTAGTGGTCGGTATCAGCGCTCCTTCATGCAGAGCACGAAGTCGTTGAGGCTCCCCGACCCGTCGCGGGTGAACGTGGCGTCGGATTCCGGCGCACCGCCGAACCTGTTCTTGCACCGCTCGGTGTCCGTCGTGAAAGGGATCTTGGCGAGGATCTCGAAGGTGTTCGGCCCACACGGCACCTTACGCAGCTCCGCGTCGCTGTTGCTCCCTTCGTTGACCACGCAGTCGCCCTTGGCGAAATTGTCGTCATCCGTCGATTCGGGACTCGGGCTCGGACTCGGCGAGCGGGACGCGCTCGGACTCCGGGTCGGTGCGGCAGCCGGCGTGGACTCGCTGTCGTCGTAGTTGGCCACGCCGTAGGCGACCAGACCGCCGCAGAGGCAGAGCAGAAGGAGTACGACTCCCCCGATGATCAGCCCGATCTTGAGCCCGCGCTTCGGCCGGGCGGCCGGTGGAAGCGGCATGCCGGGCATCGGCGGCTGACCCCACGCCGGTGCGCCCGACGGCGGCGCGGGGTATTCCGACGGCGGCGGCGGATAGCCCCCGCCCGCAGGCGGATAGCCGCCGGCGGGCGGTCCGCTCACCGGTGGCGGCGTCGGATAGGCGGGCGCTCCGCTGACCGGTGGCGGCGGCGGGTAGGCCGGGGGCGGCGGATAGGCGCCCGGCGGGGGCGGAACCGGCGGCTGCGCCGGGTGCCCGTACGGCTCTTCGGGCTGTCCCTGGCCGGGCGGGCCCGGCGGTCCGTAGCTGGACATGATCTCCCTAGCGTCGAAGGACGCACGCGGTGAGACCCGGTCCGGTGATCTCCCCCCGTGCCCCTGGCACGGTAGCCTGACCAGGCCAGCGCCGCTTTTCTCGCCCGAGCGGAGACCAGGTGGCGGGATCTTGGACTCCCTCGCCCGGCTACGGCGGTCAGCGCAACTTGAGGCAGAGCACGTAGTCGAGCACGTCCAGCTCGCTCTTGAAGTAGTACCAGTTCGTGTAGCCCGGTACCGTGCCGCATTTCAGCTTGGCGTCCGCCTCACCGACGGTCGCACCGTCGAAGCGCGCCAGCACCTCGTACGTCTTCGAGGCACAGGGCGCGATCGTCAGCTTCGGCTTCGTGGCATCACCGTCGCTCTTCAGACACTCCCCCGTCTTCACGAACCGCGCGTCCGACGAGGCGGCCTGCGGGGTGCCCGCCTCCGCCGGGGGGGTCGGAGTCCGGGCTGTCCCGGCCCCAGGGCCCGTCGAATCCGCCTCGAATGCCGTGTCGGAGCGGTTGAGCAGGTAGATGACGGTCGCTGCGCCGGCGATCGCCAGCACCGGCACGACCGCGGCGAGGACGATCCACGGATTGACCCGCCTCCGCCTGCGCGGCCGCTCGCCGTCGGGTCTCCCCGCCGGCGCGGACCCGATGGGCGGACTGCCCGCCTCGTAACGCCCGCCACGGGGGTAGCCGTTGTGGTCGCCGGTCGGATCCGGTCGGCTGGTCGGAGCCGGCCACGGGTCAGCCGGCGGGCCGTACGCGTCCGGCGGTTGCCCGCCCGGCCACCGGGCTGCCGCGCGGCGGTTGTACGGGGCGCCGGGCGGCCCGGGGTTCGACATGGACTGTCCTCCTCCACGCCAGACGTGAGACGCTGGCCACGCGTCCGGGACGGCGGTCGTGTGGTCACCGTAGCGTGACGTCCTGATGAGCTCATCCACCGGAAGCATGCCGACGTCGCCGGGTCTCCCCGGACAGCCCGCCCCGCCCGAGACCGCCACGGTCGTCACGCCGGCCCGCCCCGCGACCCGGCCGGCGTTGATCTGGGCCGCTCTGGCGATCGTCTACGTCGTCTGGGGCTCCACCTATCTCGGCATCCGCATCACGGTCGAGACGCTGCCACCGTTCGTGTCGGCCGCCGCCCGGTTCTCGGCCGCCGCCGTGCTGCTCGCCCTGATCCTGCGGCTACGCCGCGGCCGCGGCGCGCTTCGGGTCACGCCGCGGCAGCTCGGCGGCGCCGCCCTGGTCGGCGTGCTCCTGCTCGCCGGCGGCAACGGGCTGGTGGTACTCGCGGAGTCGGGGCCGGAGGGGGTGGCCGTGCCGTCCGGCATCGCCGCGCTGCTCGTCGCGACCGTGCCGCTGCTGGTCGTGCTGTTGCGGCTGTCGACCGGGGACCGCCCCAGGATCGCGACCATGGCCGGGGTGGCCGTCGGCTTCGCCGGTCTGGTCGTGTTGGTGCTGCCCGGCGGCGGCGCGCCCGCGGCGCCGATCATGGGGGCGCTGACCGTGGTCGTCGCGGCCGCCTCCTGGTCGATCGGCTCGTTCTCGTCGGGGCGGCTACCCATGCCCGCCGACCCGTTCGTCGCGACCGTCTACGAGATGCTCGCCGGCGCCGGCGCGCTCGTCCTGCTCGGGGTGGGACGCGGTGAGTTGCGCGGGTTCGACCTCGGTGCGGTCTCCACGCGCTCGTGGCTGGCGCTGGCCTATCTGATGGTGGCCGGCTCGCTCGTCGCCTTCACCGCGTACGTCTGGCTCCTGCACCACGCGCCGATCTCGCTGGTCTCGACGTACGCGTACGTCAACCCGGCGGTCGCGGTGGCCCTCGGCGCCCTGCTGCTGGCCGAACCGATCAGCGCCCGGGTGCTCCTCGGTGGCGCGATCATCGTGGTCGGCGTCGCGCTGGTGGTCTCCACCGAGCGGCGCCGTCAGGACCCGCGTACCTGACCGCACGGCGGTCGTCGGTCACAGCAGGCGGAGCTGCCGGTCCTTGGGGCGGCGGGGCTCGGCGTCGCCGAGCCGCTCGAAGAGCCCGGCGTCGATCGCGTCGAGGAAGGGCGTCGGGTTGCACTCGCGCTCGCTGCCGAACCGCAGCCGCCGCCGCACGTGGCTGACGTAGAGCCGGTCCTGCGCGCGGGTGAGCCCGACGAAGAAGAGACGCCGCTCCTCGGCGAGGTCGTCGTCGCTTGCCGTCGTGCCGGGGAACCGCAGCGGTAACAGCCCGTCCTCGCAGCCCACCAGGAACACCACCGGGAACTCCAGGCCCTTGGCGGCGTGCAGGGTCAGCAGCGTGACCGCCTCGGCGCGCGGATCGAGCGCGTCGACCTCGGCTCCGGTCGCGATCTGCGCCAGGAAGAGCGGCAGGTCGTCGCCGCAGCGCAGGGCGAGCGGGGTGAGCATCTCCACCGCGGCCCAGATGTCGGCCGGCCCGGCGACGGCGGTCGCGTCGAGGGTGGGCGTCGCGAAGCGTTCGGCGAGGACCTGGCCGGTGAGGCGTACCCGGGCGGCGAGCGAGCCGCCGAGCCCGTCCGCGTGGCGAAGCTCCCGCGCGATCGTCCCGACGCCGGGCCGGTCCCGGAGTCGGTCGTGCGACCGCTTCTGCACCGGGACGCCGGCCCGGGAGAGCGCGTCCACGATGGGCGCCGCCTGCGCGTCCGTGCGGTAGAGGACGGCGATGTCGGAGAAGGAGACGGTCGAGGAGCGGCCGTCGGCGCGTCCGGTGTCCAGCGACCGGTGCGACAGCCCGCCCACGAGTTCGTCGACGGTACGGACGATGAAGTCCGCCTCGTCGGCGACGGACGCCGCGGGGTAACGGCCGACCAGCGGCGCCTCGGGATCGAGCCGGGCCGGGTCGAGCCGCCGGCCGCGTACCAGCGAGGTCGGTGCGATCGCCTGCACCGCGGCGGCGAGGATCGGCGCCGACGAGCGGTAGTTGCGGGTGAGCCGAACCAGGCGGGCGTCGGTGAAGTCCTCGGAGAAGCGCAGGAAGTAGGAAACGTCGGCGCCGCGGAAGGAGTAGATCGCCTGATCGGGGTCGCCGATCGCGCAGAGGTTGCCGTCGACGGGGCTGAGCAGGCGCAGCAGCTCGTACTGCGTGGCGTCGACGTCCTGGTACTCGTCGACGAAGATCCACCGCCAGCGGTCGCGGTAGCGCTCCACCAGCGCGGCGTCATCGCGCAGCAGCCGTACCGGCAGCGTCACCAGTTCGTCGAGGTCGACCAGGTCCTGCCCGCGCAGCAGCTTCACGTACGCGGCCTCGTCGTCGCCCGCCTCCGCGCGCGCCTGTGCCCGCTCGCTGTCGTCCGCGATCCGGAAGTCGGCGGGGAGTCCGGCCGCCCCGGCGTTCTCCCGCAGCATGGTCAGACCCAGCGAATGGAAGGTGCCGACCGTGACGTCCTCGGCGACCGGCCCGAGCAGCGTGTCGAGCCGGGCACGCAGCTCCTCGGCGGCCCGGCGGGTGAACGTGATCGCCAGGCACTGCTCGGGGTACACGTTGAGCTCGGCGCAGAGGTAGGCGATGCGGTGGGTCAGGGTGCGTGTCTTGCCGGTGCCGGGTCCGGCGACGATGAGCAGCGGGCCACCGGGCGCCGACGCGGCCACCCGCTGCATCGCGTCGAGCCGGTCCAGTAGCCCGGTGCCGACTTCTTCCATGCCGGCGAGCATCGGTTCGAACGGTTCGTGCGGGGAGGGCGGTGGCGCGATCGGCGGTGCCGCGATCTCCGAAGCCGCCTTCGCCCGCCGCGTGGCCGGACTCTTCGCCTTGGCGGTGGCCTTCCGCTTCGCCGCCGCCCGTGCGAGTGGTCGCGGCTCGGGCGCGGGTACGTCGAAGAGCGCGTCCGGCTGGGGCGCGCCTCCGGAGCGGTGCAGCTCGCCGGGGTGGAAGAGTTTGATCACGCCGTACTCCCCGTCGTACCCCGGCGTGCGCCGCACCTCACCGCGGCGCAACCGACCGACCGCCTCCGCGAGCAGCTCCCCGCCGGCCTGGCCGATCTCGTCCAGCGGAGCGGTGGTCAGGATGTCCAGCTCCGAGCCGAGCGCAGCGACCACCGTGTTGACCTGGCCTTCGACGGTCTTCGACCGCGGCCCGACACCGTTGATCTCACCGATGATCTCGGGCAGCGCGACGAGGTGGGTAACCTGCGGCGCGTGCGCCGGGCGCTCCCCCACGGACCGGTCGGCCAGCTCCTCCACCCGGCTGAGCACCCCCACGGTGAGCGGCTTGCCGCACTCCGGGCAGCGCCCCTGCGCCGCGCGGGTCTGCTCGGGCTGCCAGTTGATGCCGCAGAGCCGGTGACCGTCGGCGTGGTACTTCCCCTCTTCTGGGAAGAACTCGATCGTGCCCCGCAGCCCGTCCCCGGTCCGCAGCGCGTCCTTGATCGCGTAGTAGTCGAGCCCGGTGCCGAAGACGGTCGCCTCGCGGGCGAGCGCCGGCGGCGAGTGGGCGTCCGAGTTGGAGACGAGGCGGTAGCGGTCGAGGCTGGAGACCCGCCAGTTCATCGCCGGATCGGAGGAGAGGCCGGTCTCGACGGCGAAGATGTGATCGGCGAGGTCGGCGTAGCAGTCGGCGATCGCGTCGAACCCGGACTTCGAGCCGAGGGCGGAGAACCACGGCGTCCAGATGTGGGCCGGCACCAGATATCCGTCGGGGCTCGCCTCGAGCGTGATCTCGAGCAGATCGCGGGAGTCCAGTCCGAGGATGGGCCGGCCGTCGGAGGCCAGGTTGCCGATCCGGCCCAGCGCCGCGTTGAAGCGGGCGACCGCGTCGAGGTCGGGCAGGTAGATCAGGTGGTGGACCTTGCGGGTCCGGTCGTCGCGCTTGTAGATCGTGGAGATCTCCACGCTGAGCATGTAGCGGACCGGGTTGGCCTCGGCGACGCTGGCCAGCCGGGGCGGCAGCTTGCGGGCGACGTCGCGCTCGGCCTCGGGGCTGAGCCGGTAGAGACCGGGCTCTGCCGGGTGGAGCGTCTCGCGCAGATGATCGAACCAGGCGGGATGGGTGAAGTCACCCGTGCCGAGCAGGCTGACACCCTTGCGCCGGGCCCACCAGGCGAGGTTGGGCAGGGTGAGGTCCCGGCTGCAGGCGCGGGAGTGTTTCGAGTGGATGTGCAGGTCCGCGACGAATGAGCCGGTGCCCAGGGGGGAGCCGCCGGAGGGTGCAGCGCTGAACGGAGGCACGCCGCATCCTGTCATGGGCGCGTACGGGGCGGCGTGTCGCCACGCTCGACCGTGATCTGCGCTATCCCCGTGATGGTCGACCTCCGCCCTTCGCGCGCCGCGATCCTGCAGTCAGGGCCTTGTTAGCCCAGATCGTACCGGTATGGGAGGGATGTAATCGCTGAATCGACGCTGCGGGGGGCGTCACGCGCTGCGCAGCTCCACCAGGCTGACCTGGGGCGGCGCTCCGACCCGGACCGGCGGACCCCAGAATCCGGCGCCGTTGCTCACGTAGACCTGCGTGCCGTCCACGTTCCCCAACCCGGAGACGACGGGCTGCTGCAACCGGACCAGGTAGTTGAAGGGCACGATCTGCCCGCCGTGGGTGTGTCCGGAGAGCTGGAGGTCGACACCGTGCCGCGCCGCCTCGTGCGCCTGGATCGGCTGGTGCGCCAGGAGCACGACCGGTCGGGCCGGATCCCGCCCGCCCAGCGCCTTGTCGAAGTCGGGTCCGGCGCCGGGGCCCATGGTCGCGCCGGTGACGTCGTTGACGCCCGCCAGGTCGAGCACCCCGCCGCGCGCCGTGATCTCCAGCCGCTCGTTCTGCAGCGGTCGCAGGCCGAGCCGTGCCACCTCGTCGATCCACTCCTCGACACCCGAGTAGTACTCGTGGTTGCCGGTCACGAAGAAGCTCCCGTAGCGCGAGCGCAGGTCCCGCAGGGGCGCCGCCGCGCCGCCCAGTTCGGCCACCGTGCCGTCCACCAGATCGCCGACCACCGCCACGATGTCGGCATCCAGCCGGTTGATCATCGCCACGATGCGCGCGGTGTGGGCGCGCCCGGCCAGCGGGCCGAGGTGAATGTCCGAGACGGTCGCGATGCGCAGACCGTCCATGCTCCGGGGCAGCTTCGCGAGCGGCACCCGGACCCGGTCGAGCTGCGGCGGACCGAGCGCGTTGCGCACGCCGTAGCCGGTGATGCCGGCGGCGGTGAGCCCCGCGAAGATCGCGGCGCCGCGGGCCAGCAACAGTCGTCGCTGCGGGTCGTGATCGGGTGTGCCGGATCCTTCCGCGACCGGTCCTTCCGCGACCGGCGCTTCGGCCTCCGCCGAACGGGGCCGCGGTGCGGTGATCGGGGATCCGGTAGCCGGCGTCGCGGCCGGCTCGGCCGCGCCGATCAGCACCGCCTCGGGTCGGGGCGCGTCGCTCGGCGGGACCGTCGTGGCGCGGCGACGCAGCGCGATCCGCGCGGGCAGCAGCGGCAGCTCGAGCACGGCCAGGATCACCAGCAGGTAGAACATGGCGGCCAGCCACAGATAGCCGGGCCACGCCAGCCAGGCGAGCCAGCCCACGCCGGAGCGGGTGGCGATCAGGGTGGCCGGCACGAGCGCGGCGAGTCCGAGCAGCAGCAGCCCGCCGACGCGTCGCGCGCGGCCGGGCCGGGTGGTGTCCCGGACGAGTCGCTTCCAGAGATAGAGGTGGATTAGGCCGGTGACGAGCGCCACGACGCCCGCGAAACCCAGGACCGCCAACAACGCCAGCCTCCCTCAGCCGCCTGCGAATGGCGGTAACACGTCAACCGTCGTACCCGCCGGCAGTGGTGCCCGACGATCATGCCAGGTCACTCCGTCGACGAGGAAACTCGCGACCTTGAGAACCGCCGCCAGCCGCTCGCCGTGCCGGGCCGTCAGCTCGGCGACCAGGCGGTCGTGGTCGAGACCGGGTGGCAGCGGCTCCTCGCCGACGCCCGCCGCGGCCCGTGCCCCGGCGAAGTAGCGGACCGTGACAACGCCACCCCCGTCGATCGTCGCACCGCCGTCGCGCAGGGACATGCTCACCGGCCTTGGTCTCCGATCGTGTGAACAACGCCTTGATCGGGCAGAAAGCTCCCGATCAAAGGGAAAGTCGTCGCCACGTCATCCGCCGATCGCGGACATCGGGCGGGCGGGCTGCAGGAACGACGGGTCGTCGATGCCGTGCCCGGCACGCTTGCCCCACATCGCGACCCGCCACCGCCGCGCCAGTTCCTCGTCGTCGGCTCCCGTGCGGAGCGCGCCCCGCAGGTCGGACTCCTCGGTCGCGAACAGGCAGGCCCGCACCTGTCCGTCCGCGGTGAGCCGGGTGCGGTCGCAGTCGCCGCAGAAGGGGCGGGTGACACTGCCGATCACGCCGACCCGCGCCGGCCCGCCGCCGGCCGCGGTGAAGCCCTCCACCAGCCATGTCTCGGCCGGCGCGCCACCGCGCGCGACAGGGTCGGGCAGCAAGGTGAACCCTGCCCGGAGCGCGGTGAGGATCTCGCTCGCCGTCACCATCACGGAGCGGTCCCAGGCGTGCTGCGCGTCCAGCGGCATCTGCTCGATGAAGCGCAGCTCGTAGCCGTGCGCGAGGGCGAACCGGAGCAGCTCCGGGGCATCGGCCTCGTTGACCCCGCGCATCAGCACAGAGTTGATCTTTGCGGGCGTGAGACCGGCTTCGACCGCGGCCGCCAGCCCGGCCAGCACGTCGGGGAGGCGTCGCCGCCGGGTCAGTTGCTCGAACCGGGCCGGGTCCAGCGTGTCCAGTGAGACGTTGACCCGGTCCAACCCCGCCGAGCGCAGCGGCCCGGCGAGCCGGGCGAGGCCGATGCCGTTGGTGGTGAGCGACAGGGTCGGGCGCGGCGTCAGCGCGGCGGCGGCCGACACGATCGACAGCAGCCCGGGGCGGAGCAGCGGTTCGCCACCGGTGAACCGCACCTCGGTCACGCCGAGCCGTTCCACCGCGATCCGCACGAGCCGCCCGACCTCGTCATCGGTCAACACGTCCGGGCCGGGGAGCCAGGCCAGCCCCTCGGCCGGCATGCAGTACGAGCAGCGCAGGTTGCACCGGTCGGTCAGCGACACCCGCAGGTCGGTCGCGACGCGGCCGTAGCGGTCGGCGAGACCGCCGGCGACCGGTCGCCCTGTCTCCGGCTGCGACCCCCCGGGCTGAACCGCCATCGTCATCGCTCGACCGTAGCGCGTCACGCGCCCAGCGCGGCCCGGGCGGCGCGTCCGACCGCGTCCGCGTAGCCCGCGCCGAACAGCGCGGTGTGCACCAGCAGCAGATGCAACTGGTGGACCGGACGACGGGCCGGCCAGCCGTCATCGAGGGGCCACGCCTCCCGGTAGGCGTCGAGGATCCGGTCCAGATGCGGCGCCCCGCCGAAGAGGGCCAGCTGAGCCAGGTCGGTCTCCCGGTGTCCGCCGTGGGCAGCCGGGTCCACGAGCCACGCCTTCCCGTCCGCACCCCAGAGCAGGTTGCCCGGCCACAGGTCACCGTGGATCCGCGCGGGCGGCTCGGCGCCGCCGTACTCGTCGATCCGGGAGATCAGCTGCTCGATCAGGGTGACCTCGGTCTCCGAGAGCGCGCCGTTGTCGACCGACAGCCGCAGGTAGGGGGCGAGCCGGCGCTGCGCGAACCACTCCGGCCAGGGCTCCCGGCTGGGGGTGTTGTCCTGCGGGAGCGCGCCGATGAAGCCCGGCCACTGCGCGCCGAACGCGGGGGCGCCGGCGCGGTGCAGCGTGGCCAGGTCGCGGCCGAACCGCTCGGCCGCCTCCGGCGTCGGCGGACCCGGATCGACCCACTCGAGCGCGAGCAACGCGGGCAGGGAGACGATCACCTCGGGTACGGCGACCGCGTCGGCCGCGCGCAGCCAGCGCAGCCCGGCGGCTTCCGCGGCGAAGAACCCCTCCGGTACGGGGGTGGCGGCGCGCTCCGGCCACGTCTTCGCGAAGACGGAGTTGCCGTCGTCGAGGGTGAGCCGGGCGGCGGTGCAGATGTCGCCACCGGACACGGGCGTCTCCCGGATCCGCTGGTGCGTCAGGAATGTCGGAAGGTGCTCCGGGTGCGAGCGGAGGTACGCCAGGTCCATGGGCGCAACGTAGCCGTTTCCGAGCAACCGGGTATCGCCAGCCGGCGATGCGGAGTAAGCATGAACCATGACCGATGTGTCGATCCGCTCGTACCGCCCGCACGACCACAGCGCGGGACGTCGACTCTGGGTCGAGCTGGCTGAGCGGCATCGCGAGCTCTACGACGATCCCGGCTTCGGTGGCGCGGATCCCGGCGCCGGCTTCGACGAATACCTGACCCGGCTCGATCTGTACGGGGTGTGGGTGGCCGAGTGCCCGGAGGACGGCGTGGTCGGCCTGGTCGGTCTGATCATGAGCGGGAGCGTCGGCAAAGTGGAGCCGGTGGTGGTGACGGCGCGCCGGCGCGGTCAGGGCATCGGGCGCGCGCTGCTGGGGCACGTCGCGGAGCAGGCGCACCGGCGCGGGCTGGCCCGGCTGACGATCTCGCCGGAGTCACGCAACCTGGACGCGTTGCGCTGCCTGCACGGTGCCGGCTATGACGTCCTCTCCGCCGTCGAACTGACGCTCGATCTGCGTCAGCGGGAGCAGCACCGGCGGGACGGGATGGCGTTGCACGATCTGCAGTTCCGCTCCTGACCAGGCAAAACACTCTCCGTAGCTGTGGATAACCCGCGTGTCGTCCACAGGCGGAGCCGGGTCCCTTCCGATCACGGACCCTGCGCGCCAGGCTCGCCGGCATGACCTCGACCGAGCTGCCGAAGCTGTCCGTCCGTTCCACCGCCGACCTTCTCGCCGCCGTCCCCTACCTGCTGGGCTTCCATCCCACCGACAGCATCGTGGTGGTCGCGCTACGCGGATCGAAGATCACTTTCGCGGCTCGGGGCGACCTCCCCGATCGGCAGGCGTCCAGCGTGACGCCCGGGGCCGCCGCCGCTCACGTCGCCGCCGTCGTCGCCCGCCAGGAGGCCGAGAGCGCGACGGTGATCGGCTACGGCCCGGCGGAGCGGGTCACACCGGCCGTCGACGCCGTCCGCGCCGCGCTGGACCATCGGGGCGTCCGGGTGCTCGACGTCCTCCGGCTCACCGACGGCCGCTACTGGTCCTACACCTGCGGCAACCCCGAGTGCTGCCCGCCCGAGGGCGTCCCCTTCGACGCGACGACCAGCCAGATCGCGGCGGCCGCGACGCTCGCGGGCCAGGTCGCGCTCCCCGACCGGGCGTCCCTCACGCGCCAGGTGGCACCGCTCGGCGGTCTCACGCGGGAGTCGATGCGGCAGGCGACGACGCGGGCCGACGAGCGCCTCGCGGAGTTGCTGGATCAGGCGCCGTCGGCGGATCTGCCCGGCGGGCGGACGCTGCGCGAGGCCGGCGTGGCGGCCGTACGGACCGCGATGGAGCGGCACCGCGAGCGGGGGCGGCTGACGGACGACGAAACGGCCTGGCTGAGCGTTCTCCTGCCGCACGTTCCCGTCCGTGACTTCGCCTGGGAGCGCATCGGCGACGACGACTGGCACGTGGAGTTGTGGACCGATGTCGTACGCCGGGCCGAACCTGATCTGGTGGCGGCGCCGGCCAGCCTGCTCGCCTTCGCCGCCTGGCGTTCGGGGCGCGGCGCGTTGGCCCGGGTGGCGTTGGAGCGGGCGCTGCGCTGCGACCCCGGGTATTCGATGGCGTTGCTGATGGCCGAGGTGCTGCAGCGGGGCGTCGCGCCGGCGGGTCTCGACTGGCCGGCGCCGGGTCGGTCGGGTGCGGGCCGCCGGCGGGGGCCGCGCGGACGTCGCGGGAGGCGGGCCCGGGCGTGACGCGTCAGGTTGTCACCCGGTGCCCACCCGTGTAGACGTTCATCGTGGGCGGGCGCAGAAACCCGATCAGCGTCATGCCGGCCTCGGCGGCCAGGTCGGCGGCGAGGGTGCTCGGCGCCGAGACCGCCGCGAGCAGCGGCAATCCGGCCATCCACGCCTTCTGGGTGAGCTCGAAACTGGCCCGGCCGGAGACGAGCAGCAGGTGTCCGCGCAGCGGAAGGCGGCGCTCGCGCACCGCCCAGCCGATCACCTTGTCGACCGCGTTGTGCCGGCCCACGTCCTCACGGAGCACCACGAGCTCACCGGCCGGCGTGAAGAGGCCCGCCGCGTGCAGCCCGCCGGTGCGGTCGAACGCCCGCTGGGCGGCGCGCAGCCGGTCGGGAAGCGCGGTGAGCGTCGTCGCCGGCACGGTGAGGGGGTCATCGGACACGTCGAACCGCGAGCGGGTGCGGATGGCGTCGATGCTGGCCTTGCCGCAGACCCCGCAGGAGCTGGTCGTGTAGAAGTTGCGGGCCGGGTCGGTCTCCGGGGGTGGGACGTGGTCGGCGAGCACCACGTCGACCACGTTGTACGTGTTCGGCGTGTCGGTGCCGGCGCAGAGCTGCGCGGTCAGCACGTCGTCCGCGGCCGCGATCAGACCTTCCGTGAGCAGGAACCCGATGGCCAGGTCGAGATCGTCGCCGGGGGTGCGCATGGTGACGGCGAGCGGTGGGCGGCGGCCCGGCCCGGCGCGCCCGACCCTGATCTCCAGTGGTTCCTCCGCGGCGAGCGTGTCCGGCCGCTTCACCGGTTGCCCGTCCGCGGCCGTGTCGATCCGCAGCACCGTACGCCGATCCGTAGCCCGTCCCATGCCGTCATTCTCCGCCGCGGCCCCGGTCGGGCGCGCCGGCGGGCCGAGGTGCGGCCGCAGTCCCGCGTGCCGTGCCTCTCCCCCGCTCTCCGCGACCACCGGTGGGAGCCGTGCCGGCGCGGAGCTACGGTGAGGCGATGGCGTCCTTTGCTGTCGTGGTTCTGGCTGGTGGTGCCGCGCGCCGGATGAACGGCGTCGACAAACCGGCGCTGCCGGTGGCGGGTACGTCGATGCTGCGCCGGGTGCTCGCCGCCGTGCCCGCGGCCGATCTGTGTGTCGTGGTCGGGCCGGCGGCCATCCCCCCGTCCGCGACGGTGCGCACCACCCGCGAGGATCCCCCGGGTGGTGGCCCGGTCGCGGCGACCGGCGCGGGACTCGCGCTGCTCGATCCGACCCCGGAGCTCGTCGCGTTGCTCGCGGCGGACCTGCCGCTGCTGACCGCCGAGGCGGTCCTGCGGCTGCGTGACGCGGTTCTCGCGTCCACATGCGACGGTGCGGTCTACGTCGATGAGGAGGGTCGGCGGCAGTTGCTCTGCGGGATGTGGCGCATCGCGCCACTCCGGGCCGCCCTCACCGCGCTCGCCGCCGCTCGGCCCGACGGGTTGCGCGGGGCGTCGATGCGGGCGCTGTTCGACGGGCTGGTCGTGACCGAGGTGTCGTGGCGGCGGCCGGGCGCGCCGCCCTGGTTCGACTGCGACACTGACGCCGACATGCGACGTGCGGAGGAGTGGGCTGGATGAACGTGCTGGATGAGTGGACCCTGACGGCCTGCCGTGAGCTGGGCTTGGATGCCACGGAGGCGGCGACGGGCGTCGTGCTGGACCTGGCCCGCGAGGTGGCACACAACGTGGTCCGTCCGGGCGCGCCGGTCACCGCGTACCTGCTCGGCGTCGCCGTGGGGCGGGGTGCGGATCCGGCTGAGGCGGCAGCCCGGCTCACGGCACTGGCCGGCGCCTGGCCCGCCCCGGCGACCTCCCGCCCGGCCACGGATTAGCCGCTGTATCCCCGGTTTTGCCAGGAACAATCCGGATTCGGCCACCCCAGCGGGGAGGGTGAGGTGGTCGATAGGGTGTGGCTGACGCGTGGGGAGGCGATCATCATGGCGCAGCACGTGCCCGGCACACCGGAAGAGCCGGGCGACAGAGCGTCGGGCGGCTACCTCGACTCGATCCTGCTGGACGAACCCACCACCGCGGATCTGCGGGCCAAGGTGAGCGATGCGTGGCAGGAGTTCGCGCGCGCGCTCGGCGCCTGTGTGCGGCAGGTGCCGGCCGGAGGGCGGGTCGACCTCACGCTCGACCCCACCGCCTCCGGCACGGACGACGCCGTCTACTCGGTCAGCGTGCAGATCGGCGACGAGGGGCACATCAACGCGTTCGCGGTCGGCAACGCCGCGCTGCCGCCGGGATTCCGGATGGATCGGTCCGCGGTCGCGGACCTCGTCGCCCTCGGCTGGTCGCCCCCGGGCGTGCTGGAAGGGTCCGGCGATCGCTTCGGGATCCGGACGACGGTCGCCGAGTCGACCCGGCTCGCCGTCACGATCGCCCGAACGCTCCGCGACGTTTACGGGGCCCCGCACCCCGCCTTCCTCGTCTACCTCGCGCACGACGCCGCCGACGAGCCGATCGCGGTCGAGCCGATCGGCACCGCCCGCCCCGAGCCCGTGCGCGACGAGGATCTCGACCTCGACGAGGCGCTGGCCGCCGCCCGCGCGAGCCAGCGCGGCGACGAGACGATGGCGCTGGACGAGCGGGTCCGCACGGTCGTCGCCACGATGATGAAGAGCAACCCCGACCAGTTGCAGGTCGACTCCGACGGGGACGTCGGCATCCGCGCCGGTTCGGCGATGGTCTTCGTCCGGGTACGGGACAACCCGCCCCTGGTCGACGTCTTCTCCCCCGTGCTCACCGAGGTCGAGCCGACCGAGCAGCTCTACGTCCGGCTCTCCGAGCTGACCAACCGGATGCCCATCGGTCGTCTCTACTGCACCAACGACACCGTGTGGGCGTCGATCCCCGTCTTCGGGCGCAACTTCCAGGCCACCCACCTCATGCTCGCCGTCCAGGTGATGACGGGGCTCGCCGATGAGCTGGACGACCGGCTGCACGGCGAGTTCGGTGGCAAGCGGTTCTTCGGCGAGGGAGACAAGCCGACCCACCGCGATCCGGGGGAGCACCGCACGGGGATGTATCTCTAACCGGGGCGGGTGGGGGCCCGGCACGCCGAAACCGGGCCCCCACCACCGGGGGGAGGAAAGTCAGGTCAGCGGCACCCAGCCGAGCCGGTCCATCGTGGACAGATCTGTGATCATGAAGCCTGCGTCGGAGAGGGTCCAGAGAGCGCCGGCGACGATCAGCGACCGGCGGATCGACGCGGACCCCGGTGTCGACGCGGCATGGGTGAGTACGCCGAGTTCGGCGAGGCCGCTGTCGCTGACCCGGAGGACCAGTGCGCCGCCGGAGCCGTTCGTCTGCTGGAGCGGCACGACCAGCAGCCGTTCCCCGGGCCAGTAGAGGAACGCGTGCGGGTCGTACTCGGCCTCGGACGTGCTCTGCCGTACGTGGTGCTGCGCGAGCCGGCCCGGCTTGGCCGGATCGCTGACGTCGAAGAGGGAGACCTGGGTGCCCGCGGTCCGTCCCTGAGTGGTCGCTTCCTGTCCGACGCCGATGAGCCGTCCACTGTCGACCGGATGCAGGTACGCCGAGTACCCGGTGATCTTCAGTTCGCCGGCGACCCTGGGCGCGGCGGGGTCTCGAAGGTCCACTGTGTAGAGCGGATCGGTCTGTCGGAAGGTGACCACATATCCCTTGTCGTCCGTGAAGCGCACGGAATAGATGCGTTCTCCCCTGCCGAGCCCGCCGACCCGCCCGGTTTCCCGCAGAGTCTTGCCGTCGGCGCGCAGCACGTACACGGTCGAACTTTGCTTGGTGGGGTCCCCGGCCGGGCCCTCCGTCGTCGCGACCCGGAGGTGGCCGTCCCACTCGGAGAGCGCGTACTGGTTGACCACCCAGCCCGGCACCTTCGCGGAGGTGACGTAGCGCGGGCGACCCGGCTTCGTGGTGTCGAACTGGTAGATCTCCGTGATCTGGCCCCGGGCGGATGCCCGGTCCCACCCGGGCGTGCTCCGCCACCGCTGGTCGTTGACCAGGTAGAGGCTTCCGCCGTTGCTGTAGACCGTGTCGCCGTCGCCGACGATGGTCAGGGGATCGCCGTCGGAGAGTTCGGAGCGGCCCAGGTCGAAGCTGAGCACCGTCGCCATGGACGTGCCGGAGTATGTGGCCGGATGGCTCACCCGGTCGCAGCCGACCTGTCCGTCGCGGGTGCGGCCGGCAGAGGTGATCTCGTAGCGGGGGAGCCACTGCTCGATCGGGGCGGCGTCGATCGCCTTGCGGTTCTCGGCGAGACGTTCGCCGTCGGTGCCCTGTCGGGTCTGGGGGAAGATCAGCCGCGGCGTGCTGCGCACCACGACCCGCGCCGTGCCCGCCACCTGTCGCGCATCGACAATGGTCCCGTCGATCCGGTACTGCTCCAGCAGCGTCGGTGTGTTGGTCAGATCGACCAGCAGCATCAGCGGCCGTGCCGCGCCCGGCCGCACGCGATCATCCGCCACGATGCCCGCCGGCCGTCCGCCCCACGAGCCCCCCGGGACGAGCACCAGCGCCCGATCACCGTGCAGCAACAACGTGCTCTCGGCCCACCGAACCTGCTCGTCGTCCCCGCCGCCCGGTAGCTTCAACTCGCCGGTGATCCGCCGGTTCCGCGGGTCGACGCTGCGCAGCACGCCCGCCGTGACGGTCACGATGCGGCGGCCGTCCGTCTTGACCATGTCGGGTTCATCGACGCCGACCTCGTGGTTGTTCGTGCCTGAATGCCCGGACTGCTGCGGCATCCCGGTGCGTGCCCCGCCCGCCTCGGCCGCCACCGGGCCACCGTCGGAGTCCCCGCGGAAGCCCCACTCCGGAGCGGAACCCGGCAGGCCCCACGGCCCCACGCTCTGCCTGGCCGCCGCCTTCAGCCCCGACAGCGTGTCGGCGCACGAGTCGAAGGCGACGAGTTGGAGTCCACCCGGGGGCAGCTCCGGATCGGACTGCGGGACGGGTGCCGTGCATCCGCACAGCAGGGCGAGTGCCGTCGCGACACTCAGGGAGCGGCGGTGGGCGCGGCGCGTTCTCATGGCGGGTTGGACGCGCGGGTCGCCGTCGGCGTTCCCGTCCACTCCGCTCCGCTGGGAGCGATCGCCGTGGGCGCGTCGACCAGCCGGGACAGCACGATCATGCTGCGGGTCGAGGTGACGAAGGGCTCGGCCCGGAGTCGCTCGAGCGCCTGCTCCAGGTGGGCGATGTCGGCCGCGCGCAGGTGGACCAGCGCGTCCGCCTCACCCGAGACGGTGTACGCCCCGACGACCTCGGGGTGGCGCCGGGTGGCGACGGCGATCTGGGTCGGGGTGGTGCGGCCGGTGCAGAAGAGCTCGATGAAGGCTTCGGTGGTCCAGCCGACGGCGGCCGGGTCGACGACGGCCGTGAATCCCCGGATCACCCCGGCGGAGCGCAACCGATCGACGCGCCGCTTCACCGCTGGCGCCGAGAGTGAAACGCGGGCTCCGATCTCCGCGTAGGAGGCGCGGGCGTCAGCGACGAGGGACGCAATGATCCGCTGGTCTACGGCATCTATCTGCAACGTTCCGCCTCTCGCAAGCAATAGTTGCGGCTGTTATCGAACGTGCAGCGTACCTACTCTTTATGTCCGTGACCCAGCAGCGGACCCCGCAAATCCGGACATATCTCATGTGCCCGCCCGAGCGTTTCACGGTGGACTACGTGATCAACCCGTGGATGGACACCTCCACCCCGGTCGACACCGAACTCGCGGTCAAGCAGTGGGACCGGCTCCGGGAAACCCTGGTTGAGCTCGGCCACACCGTGCACGTGCTGGAGCCGGAAGCCGGGCTGCCGGACATGGTGTTCGCGGCCAACGGCGGGTTCGTCGTGGACGGGACCGTCTACGGCGCGTGGTTCAAGTACCCGCAGCGCGCTGGCGAGGCCGTCGCGCACCGGCTGTTCTACGAGGCCCAGGGCTGGCCGTACGTGGCGCCGAGCGAGATCAACGAGGGTGAGGGCGACTTCGCCTACCTGCCGGCCGCGTACGGCGGCACGATCCTCGCCGGGTACGGGTTCCGCACCGAACCGGCCGCGCACGCGCAGGCCCAGGACGTCCTCGGTCGGCCGGTCCTGTCGCTCCGCCTGGTCGACCCGCGCTTCTACCACCTGGACACCGCGCTCGCGGCGCTCGACGACAGCACCGTGACGTACTTCCCGGGCGCCTTCTCGCCGGCGTCGCAACGCGTGCTCCGGCAGCTCTTCCCGGACGCGGTCATCGCCGACGAGGCGGACGCCCTGGCGTTCGGACTCAACCTGGTCAGCGATGGCCGGCACGTGGTCATCAACAGTGAGGCCACCGGCATGGCGGCGAAGGTCGAGGCGGCCGGGTACGTGCCGGTGCTGGTCGAGCTGTCGGAGCTGAAGAAGGGCGGCGGCAGCGTCAAGTGCTGCGTCGCCGAGCTGCGTCCCTAGCGGCGGACTTGCCGACGGAAACGGCCCCGCCAACCGCGTGGAGCGGCGGGCGGGGCCGTTTGGCGGGCCGGTTCAGCCGAGTGTGGCCAGCTCGTTGATGAGCACGTTGCCGAAGACCGGTCCGTCGCGACGGACCTCCCGCAGGTACCACTTCTGCTGCGGGGTGCGCGACTGGTTGAACTGCCACGGGCCCCGCGGGCTGTCCACCTGACCCACCTTGCCGAGCGCCAGGTTGAGCTGTTGCGACGTCGGCCTGCTGCCGGCGTTGCGGATCGCCTTGTCCAGCACCTGCGCCGCGTCGTAGGACGCCATCGCGTACGTGCTGGGGGACGATCCGTGCTTCTTCCGGTAGCCCGCCGCGAAGCGCGTGTTGGCGGCGTTGTTGAGGTCGGACGAGTAGTTGAGCGCGGTGAGGATCCCCTCGCCCTGGCCGTCGAGCTCCTCCAGCACCGCGCCCTCGGTGAGGAAGCCGGGCGCGTAGATCCGTCCGCGGTAACCCGCGGCGCGCAGCTGCTTGATGAACTCGACCGCCGCGGCCCCGGCGAAGAAGCAGTAGACCGCTTGCGGCCGACCGGCGAGCAACTGGCCGATCTTCGCCTGGTAGCTGCGCTTGCCGGGATTGGTGGTGAAGTCGGTCCAGATGACCGGCGCGGAGATGCGGGGGTCGTTGCCGAAGGACTCGCGGAAACCCTGGACGGCGTCCCGCCCGGCCGCGTAGTCCGCCGCGATGATCCCCACCTTGGCGCCGCGGGGAAGCTGGCGCTGCACGTACGGGCCGAGGGCGAGTCCCGGTTCGTCGTTGATGTAGGAGGTGCGCCAGATGTAGACGACGCCCTGCAGGGCGCGGGGGGACGCGTTGGAGCCGATCAGCGGGATCCGCGCCTGCTCCACGGTTTCCCGGATGCCGAGCATGACCTCGGAGTTGGCCACCCCGGTCAGCGCGAGGACGCCCTGCTTGATCAGGCCCTCCACCGCGGCCTTCCCGGACGACGCGGTCTCACCTTCGTCGGCGGTCACGAGCTCCACCGGTCGGCCGCCGAGCTGCTTGTTGTTGAAGTCCAGGAAGAGCTGGAAACCGTTGACGAGCTCATCGCCGATCGGCTTGTAGCCGCCGGTCTGCGGGGCGATCAGACCGATCTTCACAGGCTCGCCGCTGCCCTGGCCGTCGCCGGTGTCGGTGCTGCACGCGGCGGCGAGCCCGGTCGCGCCGAGCGCGGCCAAGAGCTTGAGTGCCTGCCGACGGTCGATCTGCGACACGGGCTGTCCTTCCACGCGGTCATCGGGCCGATCGCGACCCCCTCGGCGTTCTACCCGCTTCGCGACGTTGCGTCAATGCCGCGTGATCTTCAGTGCAGGGAATGTAATGCCTCCGTCACCCGCGGCCACGCGGACGACAGTGGGTCGATTAGCCCGAAATGCTCACTTTCGGGCAGCGCGATGAGCGTGACGTCGCCCCCGTCCGCCCGCGCTCGGGCCGCGTATCGCCGACTCATCTCGGCCGGCACCTGGCGGTCCAGCTCACCGTGGATGACTACGGTGGGTGATTGAGGCGGTACGCGGAGAGTGGGGTCCGCGGCCACGTACCGCTCGGGGACCTCCTCGGGACCGCCGCCGAGCAGGGCCGCGACCGCCCCGCCATCAAGATCAAGCTCGTATCCCTCCGCGAGATCGGCCACCGGCGCCAGCGCGACCACCCCGCGCACGGCCGCGCCCGTCGTCGCGTACCAGATCGCCAGGTGCCCGCCGGCGGAGTGCCCGAGCAGGATGGGCGGCCCCGCGACCACGGTGGAGACCAGTCGCGGCAGCGCGGCGATCCCATTCGCCACGTCCTCGAAGGTCCCCGGCCAGCCGCCGCCGGGTTGCCCGGTGCGCCGGTATTCCAACTGGGCGACCGGGTAGCCGCGGGCGGCCAGATCGGCGGCGAGCGGCCCGGTGTGCGTCCGGTCGTACTCCGCCCGCCAGAACCCGCCGTGGATCACGACGACGAGCGGACGGGGTGGCGCGTCGTGGTCGCCCGCCGGCAGCCGTACGTCGGCGACCTGGTCGGGGTGCTCGCCGTAGCGGACGGTCGCGTCCGGAGCCGGTGCGGGCCGGGTCAGGACGGCGCGGGGATCGGCGGCCATGGCGGCGACGCTATCGCGCGGGCGGAGCGCCCGATCGGGGGACCGGCGAGCGCCCGATCCGGTGGCTGCGAGAAGATGGATCGCATGACGGAAGCGGCGCGCAACCCCGAACAGAACGAGGAGCCGACGCACCCGACCACCGGCCGACCCGGCACGGTCGTCGTGGTGGGCCCGGACGGCCGTCCGGTCGGCACGGTCGAGGCCGGCAACGAGGGAGATCCGGACGCCGAGGACCCGTCGCGCCTGATCGAGCAGCCGGCGAAGGTGATGCGCATCGGCAGCATGATCAAGCAGCTGCTGGAGGAGGTCCGGGCCGCTCCGCTCGACGAGGCCAGCCGGCACCGGCTGCGGGAGATCCACCAGCGGTCGATCGCGGAGCTGGAGGATGGGCTCGCGCCCGAGCTGCGCGAGGAGCTGGCGCGGATCTCGCTGCCGTTCGAGGAGGGCGCCACGCCGAGCGACTCCGAGCTGCGAGTGGCTCAGGCCCAGCTGGTCGGCTGGCTCGAGGGACTCTTCCACGGCATCCAGGCGGCGCTCGTCGCTCAGCAGATGGCGGCGCGGCTTCAGCTGGAGCAGATGCGCACGGGTGGACGCCCGGCGTTGCCCGTGGGACCCGGCATGATCCCCGGGATGCCCGGTCAGCCCGGCGAGGGCGGAAACCGCACCGGCCAGTACCTGTAGGGACCCAGCCACGGGGCCTCACCCCAACGCGAAGAGTTCTTCCAGGTACGCGGCGACCCCGTCCGTCTCATTCGACGAGGTCACCGCGTCGGCGATCTCCCGCACCGCGGGATGCGCGTTCGCCACCGCCACGGCCCGACCCGCCCAGGTCAGCATCGGTACGTCGTTGGGCATGTCACCGAAGGCGACCACGTCGGCGGCGGTCACGCCGAACCGGGAGCAGAGCCAGGCGAGACCGGCCGCCTTCGTCACGCCCGCGGCCGAGATCTCCACCAGGCCCGAGTACGACGAGTGCGTCGCCTCGGCCAGCCCGGCGAGCGCCCCGGTCACCGTCCTCACGAAGACGTCGGGATCCTGCGTACTGCGCGCCAGCAGCTTGACCGCCGGCGCCGACAGCAGCTCCTCGGGGGCGGTGACCAGCCGCGCGGTGGGGTGGTCGCTGTTCCAGTGCGTCGGCCAGTCCTCGCCGTGGCGCATCAGCCGGCCGTCCTCGACCTCGACGGCGAAGACCACGCCCGGCACTTCCGCGCGCAGCCGGCGGGCGACCTCGGCCATCAGTTCGGGGGCGAGCGGGTCGGCGCGCAGCACCTCGTCGGCGACCGGGTCGTAGACGACCGCGCCGTTGGCGCAGACCGCCGGCACCGGCTCGTGCAGCTGCTCGTACACCATGGCGAGCCAGCGCACCGGACGACCGGTCACCAGCACCACCTGCGCGCCCTGCGCGGACACCCGCTCCAGAGCGGCCGCGGTCCGTGCGCTCACCGATTTGTCCCGCCGCAGCAGTGTCCCGTCGAGATCGGTGGCGACCAGTCGCGGTGGATGTCCCATCATCGCGACAGTAGCCGATCCAGATACACCGCCACCCCGTCGTCGTCGTTGCGCAGCGTGACCTCGTCGGCGGCCGCCCGCACGGTGGCGTGCGCGTTGGCGACGGCCACCCGGCTCCAGCCGGCCCATTCGAACATGGGCAGATCGTTGGGCATGTCCCCGAAGACGAGTACATCGGCCGGATCGACGCCGAGCGCCTGGGCGACGACGGCGAGGCCGGTGGCCTTGTCGACGCCGGGCGGAGAGATCTCGATGAAGCCGAGCCCGGCCTGGGTCACTGTCGCCAGCGCCGCGGGCATGATCTGGCGGGCCCTCTCCAGCAGCACGTCCACGTGATGGTCGGCCGTGCGCGCAAACGCCTTGATCACGTCTCCGGTCAGGCATTCCGCCCGTGTGCGCGCCTCGAAGCGGTCCGGGTAGCGCCACTCCGGGTCGGGATCTCCCCACAGCGGCGAGTTCGGCGTGTCCAGCGCCTCGACCATGACCGTCAGTGGTCCGACCGCCTCCTCCAGGTCGGTCAGGAGCACGGCGAGAACCTCGCCCGACAGCCGCTCGTCGCGCAGCACCACCGGTCCGGTCGGGTCGCTCTGGTCGACCACGCGCCCGCCACCGGCCATCACCAGGAAGTCGGCGGCCCGGATGTCGTTGCGGGTGAGCTCGGTCAGCCGAGGCCCGCGTCCGGTGGCGCCCACGATGGGAATGCCGGCCGTCCGGACCCGGTCGAGCACGGCGTGGGTGTACGCCGAAACCGTGTCGTCGGTGCGGACCAGCGTGCCGTCGAGGTCGGTCGCGACCAGCTTCGGAAGACCGGAGTGGGGCATCGTTCCTCCTTGACCTCCGGGACGGCGGGGGGGAGCAAACGTACCTCGCGCAGGGCAACCGGACCATTACTTCCCGGCGAAGTGGCGGGCAACGGGCCGGGTACGCCGGCCTGCGACCTCAACGTTGCGGTTCGAGCACGTCCCGGCCGCCGAGGTACGGCTGCAGCGCCTTGGGCACCCGCACCGAGCCGTCCGGCTGCTGGTGGTTCTCCAGGATCGGCACCAGCCACCGGGTCGTCGCGAGCGTCCCGTTGAGCGTGGCGGCCGTCTGCGGTTTGCCGTTCTCGTCGCGGTAGCGGACGTTGAGCCGCCGGGCCTGGAACGTCGTGCAGTTGGAGCTGGAGGTGACCTCGCGGTAACGACCCTGCGACGGCACCCACGCCTCGCAGTCGTACTTGCGGGCCGCGCTGGTGCCCAGATCGCCCGCCGCGACGTCGATGACACGGTAGGGGACCTCGACCTTGGCGAGCATCTCCTCTTCCCACGCGAGCAGCCGCAGGTGCTCGGCGTGCGCGTCTTCCGGGCGGCAGTAGGAGAACATCTCGACCTTGTCGAACTGGTGCACCCGGATGATGCCGCGGGTGTCCTTGCCGTACGACCCGGCCTCTCGCCGGAAGCACGAGGACCAGCCGGCGTACCGCAGTGTGCCGTCCAGCTGCAGGATCTCGTCGGAGTGGTACGCCGCGAGCGGCACCTCGGAGGTGCCGACCAGGAACAGGTCGTCGGCTTCGAGCCGGTAGACCTCGCTCGCGTGCGCGCCGAGGAAACCGGTGCCCTCCATCGACTCCGGCTTGACCAGCGCGGGCGTGATGGCCGGGATGAACCCGTACTCCACCGCCTGGGCGATGGCCAGCTGGAAGAGACCGAGCTGCAGCAGGGCGCCCACCCCGGTCAGGAAATAGAAGCGGCTGCCCGACACCTTCGCGCCGCGCTCCATGTCGATCGCCCGCAGCGCCTCGCCCAGCTCGAGGTGGTCCCGCGGGTTGTCGATCGTCGGCTTCTCGCCGACCTCGCGCAACACCACGTAGTCGTCCTCGCCGCCGTGCGGCGCGCCCTCTTCGACGAGGTTGGGGATCGCCATGTGCGCCCGGCGAAGTCGCTGCTCGGCCTCGCCCGCGGCGCTCTCCGCCGCCTTCACCTCGGCGGACAACTCCCTAGTACGGCTCAGCAGCGCGGTTTTCTCGTCGCCCGTGGCCCTGGGCATCTGCTTGCCGAGCTGCTTCTGCTCCGCGCGCAGCGCCTCGAACCGCTGCACCGCGGCACGCCGGTCCTCGTCGGCCCGGAGCAGGTCGTCGACGACCGCCTCGGACTCGCCGCGAGCTCGCTGGCTCGCACGGACGGCATCGGGATCTTCACGGAGCAGGCGCAGGTCAATCACGGGGTCTGAGCCTACCGGGGGCCGCTGCGAGATTCGCGTCGATATCGCTCCGTCTCGCCCGGGGGTGTCGGCCACGGCTGTTCCCACGCGTTTTCCCGCGGCTGCGCATCGGTCACCGGCGGTGCGGCGTCCGGTCCCGCGAACGCCTGCGCCGGCATCACGATCAGGTCCGCCGGCCCGTCCGCCGGCTCCGGCCCCACGGTCGCGCCCGATCCCGGCGTTGTCCCGGCGGCGTCCGGCTCGACGCTCCGGGCGAGCAGCAGCGCGGCCCCGAGGGCCGCGACTCCGACGAACGCCGTGACGAGCCCGCGCCCGTAGTCGACGACGAGGGTCTCGCCGCCGGAGAAGAAGTAGCGGTTCATGATTCGGCCGAGCGAGGCGGCGAGCGCCCCGAGGATCACCAGCAGAGCGGCGGCGAGAGTCAGCCCGCCGACGCGGACATTGCGCCGGATCGCCGGGGTGCCGAAGAGCACGAGCGTGACGCAGCCGGCGAGCGCGAGGACCCCGACCAGGTACGCCGTGCCGAACGAGCCGATGTCGTTGACGGTGTGCGGCACGTCCAGCGGGCCGCGGCCGTCCGGTGAAGCCCCGGGGAGCGTGGTGACGGCCCACTCCGTGACCAGTGAGGCGAAGATCGCGACGGTCCCGAGGGCGGCGACGGTCGGCCCGAGGCGACGGCCCCGTCGCACCGTGGTCGTGAATCGGGAGATCCGTCCGGGAGCCCGTGGCTCGTCGCCCCACGCCACGATTGGCGGCCCGTCCGCCGGCTTGTCGACCGAGTGCTGCTGGGACATGGATACGCCTTCCCGTGCGCCGCCTCCGCGCATCATGACACGGCGGGAGGACGTCGGGGGCGGGGTCAGGACGCAGGCGGTCGGTGCTGGGCCGTACGGACCGACAGCAATGCGGCGCCGAGTGCGAGCAGGGGCGGCGCGGCGACGCCGTACGTGCTTCCGGCGGACCGGACGGCCGCTACCTGAATGGTCGTGAGACCGAACGCGTCGGCGGAGGTGGCCGCGATCTGCGCACCGATCGCCGATGCGACCAGCATGGCGAGGACGCCGACCGCGATGCCGGCCACGGCCGAGACGCGTGCGGCGCGTCCGCTGCCCGCCGCGGCCCCGGCCACACAACCGAGCAGCACGAACAGGGCGATGACGTACCACCAGCCGTGGTCGAGTTGGAAAACGGCGACGCCCGCCGCGCGCTCCACCCCGCTGTCGCCCGTCGTGGCGTCGACCCGGATCCGGTAGTTCACCCACGGCACGGCGAGCCCGACCAGTGCCAGCACGAATCCGGCCACGGTGAGCAGGGCGCCGAGGGCGACCGCCGCTTTCCGACCCATCGGACAACCTCCGTCAGTCGAGCAATTCGCCGCATCGTCGCATCAGCGTCTGGATTCGGCTAGCGTCGTGTTCATGCCTCTTCGCACCGCATCGGCCCAATGGCAGGGCAATCTCAGCGATGGTTCCGGGACTGTGCGCACGGGAAAGGGTGGCGTGCAGGGAAACTACTCGTTCCGGTCCCGATTCGAGGAAGGTGAGGGCACCAATCCGGAGGAGTTGGTGGCAGCGGCACACGCCGGCTGCTTCTCGATGGCCCTTTCCAAGGCGCTCGCGGACGCCGGGTTCAACCCGGTCGCCGTCAACACGACGGCCTCGGTGCACCTCGACAAGACCGACGCCGGCATGACCGTCACCCGGATCGACCTGGATACCGTGGGCGACGTGCCCGGCCTCGACTCGGCGCAGTTCCAGAAGCTCGCCGAGACGGCCAAGACCAACTGCCCGATCTCCCGGCTGCTCTCGCCGGGCGCCGAGATCACGCTCACCGCCGGACTCTCCGTGTAACGAATACCGCCGTGATCAGGGAGTTGACGCTGCGGTGTCGGCGTCGCTCCCGATCGCGGCGGATCTCCGTCCCGTGCGGCGTGCGGCACAATGGGCACGTGCCCGTCGAGATGAGCCGTGAGCGTTTCGAGGAACTGGTCGGCGAGGCGCTCGACGAGGTGCCCGGGGAGTTGCTCGGTCTGATGAGCAACGTGGTCATTCTGGTCGAGGACGAGTCGCCGCCCGACGACCCCGAGCTGCTCGGTCTCTATGAGGGTCACGCGCTGACCGCGCGTGGCTGGGACTACGCGGGCGTGCTGCCGGACCGGATCACGATCTACCGCCATCCCATTCTGCGCATCTGTGACAGTGATGAGGATGTGGTGGACGAGGTCGCCGTCACGGTCGTGCACGAGATCGCCCACCACTTCGGCATCGACGACGAGCGCCTGCATTCCCTGGGCTGGGGCTGAGCGTGTCGCGCTCCCGCGTTTGCGCCGGATGCCTACCCTCGGGCAACCGATGCCGAGCAGGAGGAACGTCATGCGCAGCGCGCTGTTCTCCGCGGAGAACCTGGAAAAGGAGTCGGCGCAGCCCGGGATGCGGCTGCAGAACTCCAAGATGCTCAAGGTCGAGCTCAACGGCGAGTGCATGGCGCGCGTCGGCTCGATGGTCGCCTACCAGGGGCAGGTGCAGTTCCAGGCACTCGGCTCCGGCGGGCTCGGAAAGTTCCTCAAGCAGAAGCTGACCGGTGAGGGCGTGCCACTGATGAAGGTCTCCGGTCGCGGAGACGTGTTCCTCGCCGACCTCGCCTCCGACGTGCACCTGATCGACCTGGAGCCCGGCGACGCGCTGTCGATCAACGGCTCGAGCGTGCTGGCCTTCGACTCGACCCTGCAGTACGACATCAAGATGGTGCAGGGGATGGGCATGGCGTCCTCCGCCGGGCTCTTCAACTGCGTGTTCAGCGGCCAGGGCAGGATCGCGGTGACCACCAAGGGCACGCCGGTCGTGCTCAATGTGGACCAGCCGACCTACGTCGACCCGCAGGCCGCCGTCTGCTGGTCCGCGGGGCTTCAGACCGGCTATCACCGCGCCGAGCAGCTCGGTCTCGGCACGCTGTTCGGCCGGCGCACCGGCGAGGCCTTCACGATGAGCTTCGCCGGGCAGGGCTTCGTCGTCGTGCAGCCCTCGGAGGAGCCGCCGGTGCTCGGCAGTGGCCAGCAGCAGAGCGGCGGCGGGGTGCTCGGCGGTCTCTTCGACTAGCCCAACTGGCCGGCACGGAGCCGCGCCAGCCAGGCCGCGGCGTCGGCGTAGTCCACATCGGATAGACCGACGGGGGCCGGCGCGGGCCGGTCCGCGACCGTCGTGGTCCAGCGGTGCCGGGGATACGACCCGAGAAAGCGCACGTCGGCGCAGATGCGCCGGAGGCCCTGCAGCGCCTCGCCGAGCCGGTTGTCCGCGACATGGCCGAAGCAGTCGAGGATGAACACGTACCGGCCGAGGGCTTCCCCGGTAGGTCGGGACTCGATGCGGGTCAGGTTGACCCCGCGCACCGCCAACTCCATCAGAACGGCCAACAGGGCGCCGACCCGGTCGTGGGCGATGTAGACGGCCAGCGACGTGACGTCGTCACCGGTCGGCGGCGGGGGCGGACCGGGGCGCGAGACCAGCACGAACCGGGTCACCGCGTCGTCGTGGTCCGCGATCTTGTCAGCGAGCACGGTCAACCGGTGCCCGTTGGCGCCCACGGGCGCGCAGATCGCCGCGTCGTACTGACCCGCGGCGACCCCCGCAGCGGCCGCGCCGTTGGAGAGCACATCGACCACGACGGCGTCCGGAAGATGCTCACCGAGCCACCCCCGGCACTGGGTCGAGGCCTGCGGGTGCGCCGCCACGGTCCGTACGTCCGACAGGCCGACACCGGGACGGGCGGCCAGGACGAACTCGACGGGCAGGACGACCTCGCGGGTGATCACGAGGGGGGAGCCCTCGGCCATCTCGTCCAGGGTCACGCCGACCGCGCCGCCGATCGAGTTCTCCAGCGGCACCAGCGCGGCGTCGGCGTCACCCGCCCGTACGGCGTCCAGCGCCTCCGGGACGCTACGGGCCGGCGTGCGGGTGCCGTGCTGGGCCGCGGGAATGGTCCGCAACGCCTGCTCGGCGAAGGTGCCCTCGGGGCCCAGGTAGACGAAGCGCGTCGGCGGTGTTCCCGGCATGGCGCCAAGCCTACGTACCCGGCACGCCCCTTGGCGACGCGGCGTCGCAGGCCACGGCCCGGATGCCGGGTGGCGCGCCGGTCCGTACGGGAATGTTGCACACATCGGTGCCGGACGTGACCAGGGTCAGCGCGGAGGGAGCGCCGCTCGTCACGACCTGGAGCGGCTCACGACCGGGCATCCGGACCTCGGTGTGCTGCCAGTCGCCGGCGCAGACCGGAGCGCTCAGCACCGTCACGGGAGCGTTGGGCGGCAGCACCCCGGTGCGCCGCAGGAGGGCGATCACCTGTGCCGCCTTCGGCCGGCCCGCGCAGTCCACCGCCGTCAGTTCGCCGAAGGCCGTCGCGGTCGGGGTCGGCGTCGGCGCGACGGGCGGAGCCGCCGACGGGATCGACGACGGGGTGGACGGAACGGTGGAGCGCGGCGACGGCACGGTGCCGGGCGGCGGATCTCGCAGCTCCGGCGGCGTGCCGCAGGCGGCCAGCAGCGCGGCGCAGGTCAGCAGGGCGACCATGACGGCGGGAGCAGGGGGGCGGGACACCAGCCGGATCCTCGGGCAGGGATGGTCTCGTCGGCCTGGATGGCCGAGCCCATGGTAGGTGGTCAGCCCGTGACGCGATGCCCGGTCTGGGTCAGGGTGGCGACCGCTTCGTCGACCCGCACCGCCGGAACGAGCAGATAGTCGGTGTCGTACGTCGAGAAGGCCACGATATTGACGCGAGCCTCGGCGAGGGGCACCACGAGCGACGCGAGGATGCCGGTCAGGGCGAGATCGAGGGGCCCGACCACGCGCAGGCAACGCCATGGGGTCTCCACAACGGCTCCGTCGGGCACCCGGTCGGCGGGGCAGATGACGGAGACCTCGTGAGCCGTCCAGGTCACGGAGATCAGGCCGGAGTCGGTCGGACCACTGAGGAGCTCGGCGGGGATCGACGCACCGGCGGGCAGCCGGCACACCGCGTACTCCTCAGGCAGCAGATCGAGGTCCAACATGAGGAGAGACTACGGTCCGCCGCCCCCCGCCCCAACTCCCAGCGGTGCGTTGATCGCCACACCGCTGGTGCGACCGCGCGTCAGACCTCAGAGAAGAATGTGAGCGAGCCGGTCACGATGCCGCCGGCCCAGAGCGGGGTGGCGATCGCGTCGACGGTGGCATCGCCCTCGCCGGCCCCCCACTCGACGCGGAGCAGCCCGCGGGCGAGCCGGCCGGAGGTGAGGGCGAGCAGCGGCGGAATCTTGTCGATCTCGTTCTCGGTCAGTTCGCTGCGCGCCGCCGTGAAGTCGACCAGCCGCAGCACGCCACCGAGCAGTGGCCGTCCCACCGCCTCGGCCGGGGTGCCGAGGCCGAGCAGCTCGCAGCAGGAGACGGAGGCCGCGGAGATCCGCATCTCCGCGTCGATCACGAGGCAGGGCTCGGGCGCGGTCGCGACGGTCGTACCCCACCGCTCGATCCCCTCGGCCTGGTCCTGGGCCAGAGGGTGGCGGGACTGTGGCACGAACGTTTCCGAGAGCGAGAGCTCGACGTGCGGCAACGCGCCTCCCATGCAATCCACTGGATCACCGTCACGCTAACCGGTCCTGCGGGGCCCGTCGACCGCCCCGTTGCGCCGTGACGGCGCGCCCGGGGGATCGACAGCGGCGTCGGCGGTGACATCGACTGTCGTGGGTCGCAGCGGATCGTACGCTGGAGCGGTTGGCGCTAGGGCGTGACGTTACCGGCGAGTCGCCCTCTTGTCAGCCACCGTTCGACCGTCCTGGTACCACCGGTAGTCCGCGCCGGCGCGGTAGGGGGCGTTGAGCCAGGTGTTCGGGTGCCGGGCCACTTCGGACAGTTTCTCGGCGGTCGCGGCGCTGATCCGGTTCCCGCCCGCGACGAGCAGCCGGTCGAGTTCCCGGTGGGTCGCCACCAGACAGTCCTTGGGGAGCCCGTAGACGCTGATCACCCCGGATCCGACGAAGGTCAGCACCGGCGTGACCGGGACGGTCAGTCCCACCGCGGTGGAGATCGCCTTGCTCGCCCGGCGGGCGTCGCGCTGTGCTTCGGAGACATAGGCGGGACGTTTGCCGTTGATCTGCACGACGTCGCCGGCGATGAGGACGCGGGAGCGCCCGTGGTCGGCGATGGTGACGGCGAAGAGGCCGCTGGGTCCGATGGCCAGGAAACCGGCGCGCTCGTCATGGCCCCGACCGTCGAGATCGAGCAGCGAGGCGGCCGGATCGGTGCGCGGCCAGTCCACGACGTGCCACGCGGGACCCAGGTGGTCGAGTCGGTTGAGGGCGCGTGCGCCGGCGGCCTCCATGCGTCGCGCCTCGCGCTCGGCGCGCCGCCGCCGCGCCCACTCCACGGGGTTGGGCCGAACCGTTTCGAGAATCGCTGGCGGAGACGCGGGGGAGGGCGGTGTACTGCTGGCTGGGGGTAGGGCTCGTCGTGTGGGCACAGCTCGACGTACATCAAAGACAGTCATCCCGACCTCCGGCAAAAGGTCCCCTACAGTTGTCTTGCCACTACCGTAAGTCGCAGTACCGGTACGGAAGCAAGCCGTGGAGCCGGAGTGAATGAGGATGAATGCACTATTCACCCAACGTCTGTTTCACCGGATAGTGCGAATGGCCGGCCCCGGGTCACGACTGTGACGCACTACGTCGACAGCGAAGTCGGCCGGCTCGGCGCGGTACTGCTGCACCGTCCCGGTCCCGAACTCGCCCGGTTGACCCCGCGGAACAACAACACACTCCTCTTCGATGCGATCCCCTGGGTCGCGCGGGCGCAGGAGGAGCACGACGCGTTCGCCGGCGCCCTGCAGGCCCACGGCGTCGAGGTGCTCTACCTCCGGCAGTTGCTCGCCGAGACGCTCACCGTCGCTGAGGCCCGGCAGAAACTGACCCGGCTCGTTCTCGCCGACCGCCGGCTCGGGGACACCCTCCGCCGGCGGGTCGCCGACCACCTGGCGCAGCTCGATCCGGTGGACCTGGCCGCCGGACTCATCGCCGGTGTCGCGCACGAGGAGCTACGGCCCGGTTCCACGCGGTCGGCCGGGCTGGTCTACACGCTGATGGACCGGCACGACTTCGTCATCGACCCGTTGCCCAATCTGCTGTTCACCCGGGACTCCTCGGTGTGGATCCGCGACCGGGCGGCCGTGACCAGCCTCGCGATGCCGGCGCGGCGTCGGGAAACCAGCCTCACCGACGTCATCTACCGGCACCACCCCCGGTTCGCGGGCACGCAACTGGTGTACGAGCCCTCGCTCGAACACCTCGAGGGTGGCGACGTGCTGCTGCTCGCCCCCGGCGTGCTCGCCGTCGGCGTGGGGGAGCGGACGACTCCCGCCGGGGCCGAGCGGCTGGCCCGGCAGGTCTTCGCGGCACCGGGGACGGGGACAGCGCTCGCCCACACGATCCTGGTCGTGCCGATCGCCCAGCGACGGGCCACGATGCACCTCGACACCGTGTGCACGATGGTCGACACCGACGCCGTGCTGATGTACCCGAACCTGGCCGACTCGCTGCTGGCGTACACGGTGGTCGCGGGAGCGGACGGTGAACCGCAGGTCGAAGGGCCGGCGCCCTTCCTCCGGGCGGCGGCCGCCGCGATGGAGATCGACGAGCTGCGGATCATCGACACCGGGCTCGACCCGGTGACTGCCGAGCGGGAACAGTGGGACGACGGCAACAACACGCTCGCGATCGAGCCGCGGCTCTGCGTCGCGTACGAGCGCAACGTCGAGACGAACGCGCAGCTGGAGCTGGCCGGCATCGAGGTCATCCGGATCGCCGGATCCGAGCTGGGTTCGGGGCGCGGTGGCCCCCGGTGCATGTCCTGTCCGGTGCTCCGCAGCCCGCTGCGGCCCTGACCTCATGATCCGCGTGATCAGGCATTGACTCGCGCACGCGGTCGGCGCGGGGGGTCACCGCTCCCTGATCACGCGGACCATGAGCAGCTCAGCGCAGCGTGAGCTGACGGCCGAGAAGGCCCTGCTTCGCGCGGCGGGCCGCACTCTCCAGCGGCCCGGTCTCCGCGAGCGCGTCGGCGTACCGCTTGGCGAAGTCCGCCAGCGGCGTCTCCCACTCGGCAGCCTCCGGCTCGCCGGGGATGTCCCACACCGGCACGAGCAGACCGTGCGCGCGGAACATGCCGGCGAACTTCGTGCCGTCGCCGAGGAGCAGCTCGCCGGCGGCGGAGAGCCGGGACAGCGCGTCGAGCGCCGAGTCCTCATCGTCCGGCAGCACCCAGCGCACGTGCCCCTTGTCCGGAACGCGGCACCAGTAGGCGGCGCGGGCGGCCGCCAGTCGTACGGTCGGGTAGATCGACGCGTTGGCCCGCTCCAGCGAGGCCTTCACGTTCGGGTCGTCCGAGGCGTCCTCGTCGAGCCAGAACTCGAAGCCGTCATGCATCGTGATCTCGAGGGGCCCGTCGACGAGGATGTCCTGCAGCCGAGGTCCCTCACCGGGCAGCGCCGGCACGGACACCGTGCCGCCGGGTTCGGTCTGCAGGGCGCAGAGCACGGCGACGGCCAGGTCGCGGGAGATGTCGCCGGACTGCACGTGGCGCTGGAGTCCGATGAAGATCCGTCCGTCCGGCTTCGTCATCGCCGGCCAGGCCATCGGCAGCACGGTGGCGAGTGTGACGGTGCGGTCGCCGTGCTCCGCGGCGAGCTCGGGGGAGAGCTTCAGCGGGGCGGACGCGGCCGGGACCAGTTCGCGTAGCGCTACCCACTCCGGTTCGTCGGCCAGCCCGGCAAACGGGCGGGGTACGAACGTGTCACGCAGCTTCTGCCGCTTGGGGGCCGCTTCCGCGGCGGACCGGGGGTTCTTTCGACGCTTACTCACGGCGAGACAGCCTAGGCCCCCGGTGAGCCGCCCGTCGCAGATAACGCTCCTCGACCAACGACTTTCCCGCCGACAGCCGCCAATTCCCGGACGCGGGGCGTCAGGAGAGTTCGGCCCACACGCTCTGGCCGAGACCATCGCGTTCGACGCCCCAGCGGTCGGCCAACGCCGCCACGATGCTCAATCCGCGCCCGTCCAGCGAGTCCGGGCCGACCGTGCGCATCCGGGGCGGCGCGTCCGCCCCGCCGTCGGTCACCCGCACCTCGACCAGGTCCCGGTCGACTCCCGGACGCAGCCGCCACGCCACCCGGATCACGCCACCCGGGAGCGGATCCGCGTGTCGTACCGCGTTGCCGACCAGTTCGGCGAGGACGGCGACGGCGTCGGAGAGGAGCGGCGCCGCGACCGCGGTGGAGAGCTCGGCGGCCAGCCGGTAACGAGCCGCCCGCGCGCCACGAGCGTGGTGCGGAACCACCACGCACCAGGAACGCTCGGTCAACACCATGGACACGCTCGTGCCTCCTCGGACACTTTCGGGCCTGCGCCCCCGACCGTGAAACCGCGCACAGATCCGTCGGGCCGGCCCGCTTCATCCGCGGGGCAGTCGCACCTCTGCGACCGTACCGCCCCCTTCGCGGGGCCGGAGGGATACCCATCCGTTCTGCCGCTCCACAATCCGCCTCACCAGGTAGAGCCCGAGACCGGCGCCTGGGTATTGCCGCCGGTCCCCTGACTCGCCCTGCCAGAAGCGGTCAAATGCACGCTCGACATGTTCTGGACGTACCCCTATACCCCGGTCGCTGACCCGGAAAACCACCGTCCGTTGGTCCGCCTCGGCGGCCAACTCGATCGGGGTGTCGGCCGCCGAGTACTTCTCGGCGTTCGTCGCCAACTCGGTCAGCACCGTCGTCAGGCTCGCCCGGTCGCCGAGCGCCTTGGGCAGGTCCGCGGGGAGCCGCAGGGCCAGGCGGCGGCGCAGGTCCGCCGGGAGCGCACGTGCCGCGGTGCGCAGCGCCTCGAGAAGATCAAAAGGTACGGGCGTCGAGCCGCCGACCGGTCCGGCATCGTTGGCGGCCGAGAGCAGCCGGTCGATGAGGCGGGCCAGCTCGCCGGCCCGCTGCCCGATCACCCGGGCCGCCTGCTGGCGGTCCGACTCCGCCAGCGACTCCCAGTGGTTGCTGAGCGTGTCCGCGTATCCCTTGATCACGGTGACCGGCGTGCGCAGCTCGTGGCTGGTGACCGCGAAGAACAGATCGCGGTCGTGGTCGCGCAGCCGCTGGTCGGTCGTGTCCCGGAAGGTGACCACCCGCGACTCCATCTGCCCCGGCAGCTCACCGGAGGTGATCCTCAGCCAGCGCCCGTCGGTGAGCTGGTGGTCGATCACCTGACCGGGCGGCGGGCACGGGAACGGAAGTGGCCGGTTGAGCATCTGCGCGGCCGGGTGCCCGGTGACCTGCTCGGCGGCGGGGTTCCACAGCCGGACGCAGCTGTTGGGGTCGATGATGGCCAGTCCGTCAGCGAGTGCGGCGACCACCGGCCCGTCACCGTGCACCGGCAGGCCGGCCTGATCGCCGTACATGTGGGCGATGCAGGTCGCCAGGTAGGTGATCAGGGTGTGCTGTTCGGTCGACTGCTCGACGGGGTCGGGGTAGTAGGCGTGCAGGCTGCCGATCACCAGGCCGCCGATCACGGCACGTGCGGCGAGGATCCGGCGCAGCCCTCGGCCTGAGAGCTGATGGGCCAGCTCGTCATCGAGGAGTTCGTCCACATCGAACTCCTGGGTGCGCGGACCGGTCAGCAGCGGACCGCTCGCCCCCGGATTGCCGAGATCGATCGGGCGCCCCAACGCCCACTCGGCGGCGCCGGTCGCGGCGATGATCCGCCCGTTACGCCGGCCGTATTCGACGAAGGCGATGCCGACGGCGCGGAGCGCCCGCTGGGAGAGGTGCAGCATGTCGTTGAGGACGGGCAGTCCGGCTTCACCGGAGTTGATCATTTCGATGACCATGGTGTGGCCGGCGATGAGAGCGGCGTAGTCGGGGCGCTCCGGCATGTCCTGAGTCTGCCCTGTCCTGCCGGCTTTGGGCAGTCCTGGCCGGATCGGAGTCCGTCGCCGCTCAGGCGGTGTGCCGGAGGGGAGTCGTGTCACCGTGATCTATCGGCCCAGCCGTTCCAGCACGAGGGCCGGTCGATCGGTGATGATGCCGTCGACGCCGCAGTCGAGAACGAGATCCACGTCGGCGGGCTCGTTGACCGTCCAGACGTACACCTGGTGGCCCGCGGCACGCAGCGCCGGCACGATCTGCGGCCGGGTACGCAGCAGGTTGACCCCCGGTCCGGCGATCCGCGCGCCGAAGGGGAGCCGCGCCAGCCGCAGACCGGGCGGGATCACGTCCAGCAGCAGCACCGTGGGGATGGCCGGCGCGAGCTCACGCATCCGTCGGACCGCCAGCGGCGAGAACGACATGATGGTCACCTGTACGGGGTCACCGTCGCGCGGGTTGGCCAGGCCGTGCTGCGCCAGCAGCGCGACCAGGCGGCGCTCCACGTCGCCGCCGTACCGCGTGGGGTGCTTCGTCTCGATGAGGAGTCGGACGTCCCGGCCGGCGTCGCGTACGGCCGACAGCAACCGTTCGAGGGTGAGCAGTCGGGTCCGGTCGGGATCGGCCGGCACGTCGGTGGAGAGGTCGTCGCTGGTGCCGCTCGGGTGCCAGGAGCCGAAGTCGAGCCGGTCGAGCTCGGCGAGGGTCTTCGCGCTGACCCGGCCGCGGCCGTTGCTGGTGCGGTCGAGGCGGCGGTCGTGCACGCAGACGAGGTGACCGTCGCGGGTCAACCGCACGTCACACTCGAGCCCGTCGGCGCCTTCCTTGATCGCCTGGAGGTAGGCGGCCAGGGTGTGCTCGGGCAGTGTCGCGGAGGAGCCCCGATGGGCGAACACCAGCGGATCGGGCATGCCTACCTACTGATCTGGGGGGAGGAGACGATGGCGGAGCGGCTACAGCACGCGCGCCGGTGCTCCGTCCTCGCTCACCATCGGTCGCCCCGCCGCGGACCAACTGTGCATCCCGCCGTCGAGGTTGCGGACGTTGTCCCAGCCATTGCCCATCAGGTAGGAGACGACCTGTGCCGACCGGCCGCCGGAGCGGCAGACGACGACGACCTCCTCGTCGGTCGGCACCTCGGCCAGCCGGGCGGGGATCTCCATCATCGGCACGTGATGGGCGCCGGGGGCGTGGCCGGCCGCCCACTCGTCGTGCTCGCGAACGTCGAGCAGGTAGGCGTCGCCGGAAACCTCGGGCGCGATGACGGAAGGAACCTGACGTCCAAACACGGTTACCAAGCCTAGAGGTTGTGTCAGAGGCGGTTCACCCACCTCGGGTTCGTGGCGGCCCAGCTTTCCACATCTGCGTTCTGCAGCGCCTTGAACAGCTCGTCCGCGCCCGGATCGAGCAGGTCGTAGTAGATCTCGTCGATGATGTCGCTGGCTGTCGGCATCCGCAGTCCGAGCACGGCGTCGGGACGCAGACCCCAGAGCGCGCGGACCAGGTCCTGGGAGGGCACGCCGTTGGTGTCGACGGTCACCGCAGAGCCGATCGTCCGGATGAGCTGATCGAGCTTGACCGGGTTGGCGAGCGCCTTCCCCGTGCCGGCCTTCTCCATGATCGCCTTGACGATCTGCTGCTGGTGGCGCTGGCGGTCGTAGTCGCCGTCGGGCAGGCCGTAGCGCTGCCGCGCGTAGTCGAGGGCCTGACCTCCGCCCATCTCATGGCAGCCGGCGGAGAAGAGCTGGCCGGTGTGGATTGACCGGACGTCGGTGTCCACGCAGACGGTGACGCCGCCGAGCAGGTCGATCACCTTGCGGAACCCGGAGAAGTTGACGATCGCGGCGCCGTCGAAGCGGAGCCCGGTGAGCTCGCTGACGGCTGCGGAGAGCAGGCGTGCGCCGGCGGGGCCGCCGCCGCCGTACTGGAAGGCAGCGTTGATCTTGTCGGCCCCGCCGCCGTAGCCGCTGTGCGGGTCGGGGGGAATGGGGGCGAGCAGGTCCCGCGGGACCGAGACCAGATAGGCGTGCTTGAGTCCGGTCGGTATGTGCACGATGAGGATGGTGTCCGCGCGCTCGCCGGAGCCGTGGCCCGGGTTGCCCCGCTGGTCCGAGCCGATGAGCAGGTAGTTGAGGGGTCCGGAGATGTCATGTCTCTGCAGGACGTCCGAATCCGTCCGGCGGGCGGCGGGATCCAGCAGTTCTTCCTTGGCGACCGCGCGGTCATACCGTTGGACGAGCCGGTGCAGAACGAAGCCGGTGGTGCCGGCGGCGAGGAAGAGTGTGAGCGCCAGGGCGACGAGCACCCGGACCCATCGCGGCCTGCGGGTCCGACGTCGAGCGCCGCGCGTGGCCGACGCGGACGCCGACCTCGTCGGACTGCGGTTCGGGTCCTCCGGTCGACCCGGAGTTCGCCGCTCGGATCGGGACGTCGTGCCTCCCAGGCAGTGCTGTGTGAAGCTCTTTCACATCCAGCCTACGGCCCGATTTGCCCGCCTTGCGGCTATCGCCGTTCTGCCAATTTATTTCTGCCCGGACAACACGGTCGGGTTGTTGATGACGAACTCGGCGAGCGCGTCGTTCTTGACCGCGCGGAACATCTCCTGGCTGATTGGCTGGAGCTGCTCCTTGCCGGCGCCGTTGCTGCTGAACGTGCCGTTGTTCGTGCGGAGCAGGACGAGCTCGTTGGTAGTGACCCCGCGCATCGTGAAGACGAAGTCCGCGACCGGTGTGCCACCGGTGTCGAGGACGAACGCCTTGCCGGCCGCCTCCATCAACTGCCGGAGCTTGAGCGGGTTGCCCATCACGCCGCCGTCCATGGCCTTCTTCGCCATGCCCTTGATCAGCTTTTGCTGGTTCTGCTGGCGGTCGTAGTCGCCGTTGGCCAGGCCGTAGCGCTGACGCGAGAAGTCCAGCGCCTCCCACCCCTTCATCTGCCGACAGCCGACCTTGTGCACGACCTTGGTCTTCTCGCCACTCATCTTGCGGGCGTCGGCGTTCCAGTGCGGCTTCCCGTCGACCAACGTCATGTGTGCCGACTCGACCTCCTGGGTAACGCACATGGGGATGGTGCCGAGCGCGTCGATCACACCTTTGAAGCCGTTGAAGTCGATGATCGCGGCGCCGTCGAAGCCGACCCCGGTCAGCTCCTTGATGGTCCGCGCCATCAACTGCGCCCCGCCCGCCCAGCCGCCGCCGTTCTGCGCGCCGTGGAAGAAGGCGGCGTTGATCTTGTCGGTGCCGCCACCCCAGTTGCCCTTCGGAGACGCCGGGATGTGCGCCTCGGTGTCGCGCGGGATGGAGATCAGGTACGCCTGATCGTGCGTGGCCGGGATGTGCAGCACGATGATCGTGTCGGCGCGGACGTCGTTCACGTCGAGCCGGGCGCGCGCGTCCACACCGAGCAGCAGCAGGTCGATCGGCCCGTCAAGGCTGCTGCCACCCTCGGCGTCGCTCTTGCCCGCCGTGCCGAGCAGATTGTCCTGCTCGATGCTGCCGGTGGCCTGGCCGATGAGCACCTTGCTGCCGACGATCGCGCCCCCGCTGACCATCATCAGCACCGCACCCATGATCACCACGACGCGCGCCCAGGTCGGGTCCTTTCGCCGGACCCGCTTCCCCGCCTTGCTCACCTTCGACTTGCCCGCGGGCACCACCGGGTCGGCGACCGGCGTCGGCGCGAAGGGCGCGACGGGCGGTTTCAGCGACGGCGGACGTCGGCGGGTTTGGACCGGCATGCGTGCTCCAGAGGGCGCGACGAGGGAGACAGCCCACTTTACGGAGCTGACATCGAATCCGCGAGCATCGTTCGGTTTCAGGTTCGTGTCCGAAACCCGGCAAGCCTCTCGACCTGCGCTTTTTCGTCCGGTCGGCGCCGATGTCCCGACCGTTCGGCCGGGATCACCCGAACGACGTACGACCGACGATCGCGCCGGTCCGCCCATCGCGTCACCGGGCCCGGGTCCCGGGCAGACCGGGCGGACCCGGCCTCCCCGAGGTGCCCTCAGCCGCCGCTCGACCGGGCCGGCGGCTTGTTCGCCCGGACCCAGGCGTCCATCTTGTCGCTGGCGATCGCCTGGTACATCGCGAGCGCCCTCTCCCGGTCCGACACCACCACCGATTCCCCGTCGATCGTGTCGCTACCGCTGTTGGGGCTGGTCACGAACTGCAGGTTCTCGCCCCGCAGCTTGCGGAACTCGAGCACCTTGTCGGTGAGCGAGAACCCCTCGTCCACCGTCACCGCGTCTGTCGTCGCGCTCAGGAACGAGGTCAGCTTCGTCGGGCTGCTCAGGGTGCCGGAGCTTGCCGCCTTGTCCATGAGGGCGCGCAGGAACTCCTGCTGGTGTCGCATCCGCGCGAAGTCCCCATCCGGGAACTGCTTGCGCTGCCGGACCCAGTCCAGCGCCTCGGCGCCGGTCATGTGGTTGGTCCCCTTCTTGAACTTGCGATAAGGCTTGTGGATCGAGGTGATGTCGCGTTCGACGTACAGGTCGACGCCGCCGAGGGCGTCGGTCACCTGTTGGAAGCCGCCGAAGTCGATCGCCATCACGTGGTCGACCCGCACGTCGGTGAAGCACTCCACGGTCCGTACGGCCAGCGGCAGCCCGCCCCAGGCGAAAGAAGCATTGATCTTGGCCCGCTGGCCCGAGTCGCAGGTGTCGCCGGCGCTCTTCGGGATGGGCACGTAGAGATCGCGCGGGATGGAGACCAGGTATGCCCGGTCGTGGCTGGACGGGATGTGCATCATGATCACTGTGTCGGCCCGCCACTCCCCCGGCTTCGCGAGAGAAGCGTCCGGGTCCCGGGAGTCACTGCCGACCATCAGGATGTTGACCGCGCCGTTGCTCGGGGCCGCCGGGCGTTCGCCGGTGATCTGCGAGAACGCGTCGGTGCGCCCCAACGAAGCATTTAGCCTGTTGGCGTAGATCCAGACGCCGACGCCCGCGATCAGAGCCAGTACGAGCAGGGCGACGGTGGCGACCAGGGCGATTCGGCCCCAACGCGGTCGGGGTCGGGGGCGCGGTGGCAGTTGACCCGGCATACCGGCTCCGGGAGGTGGGCCGCCCCGACCCCCGTAGCCACCGCGGGTCGGTCGACGCTCGTCGTCGCCACCGCCCGCCGGGACATGGGCGCGCCCGGAGACGCGGCCCGAACCGCCCGCCCGGATGGTGGTGGGGAGTGTCTGTCCGGACGAGCCGCGGTGGGGGGACCTGCTCTCTGACATGCCATCCAGACTACGTACCCCGCGCCCGTTGACCGTTGCGCCAACGCCGTGCGGGGACCCGACTCACTCGAGTCGCTGCCGGAAGTACTCGATCGTGCGCCGGAGGCCCTCTTCGGGGTCGATCGACGGTTCGTACCCGAGACGGGTCCGCGCGAGGGTCAGATCCGGGCGGCGCATCTCCGGGTCGTCGGAGGTGCGCGTCACGTAGGTCACCGATGACGTGCTGCCGGTGAGCTCGACGATCGACTCGGCGAGCTGCCGCATCGTCACCTCGTGCTCGGTCCCGCAGTTGATCGGACCGCTCTGAGTGGAGTCGAGCAGCAGCAGGATGCCGCGGACGAGGTCGTCGACGTAACAGATCGACCGGGTCTGCGCGCCGGTGCCGTGCACGGTGATCGGCTCACCGCGCAGCGCCTGGCTGATGAAGGTGGGGATCGCCCGCCCGTCGTCCGGCCGCATCCGGGGACCGTAGGTGTTGAAGATCCGTACGATGCCGGCGTCGAGGCCGCGGTGGCGGTGGTAGGCCATGGTGGCCGCCTCGGAGAAACGCTTGGCCTCGTCGTAGACGCTGCGGATGCCGACCGGGTTGACGTTGCCCCAGTAGGTCTCCGTCTGCGGGTGCACCTGCGGGTCGCCGTACGCCTCGGAGGTGGAGGCCATCAGGAACCGGGCGCCGTCGGCCACCGCCCGGTCGAGGAGGTGCAGGGTGGCGACAGAGCCCACCCGGAGGATCTCGATCGGCAGGGTGGCGAAGTCCTTGGGGCTCGCCGGCGACGCCATGTGCAGGATCGCGTCGAACCGGGGCGCGATCGCCGGGTGGTGCGCGGGGAGTCCCTCGGAGGCGTCGGCCTCGACGAGTGTGAACCGCGGGTGGTCGGCCAGGTGCGCGACGTTCTCCTTCGACCCGGTCACGAAGTTGTCGAGGGCGACGACAGTGCAACCCCGGGCGATCAGGACGTCGATGAGGTGCGACGGGACGAAGCCGGCCCCTCCGGTGACGAGGACCCGGTGACCTTCTCCGAAACGCTGGCTTACCACCATGACCGTCAGCCTACCGATGCCGTTGACCGGGCCCGGCCGCGGCAGACCCCCGGGCGGCGGTCGCCATCCGGGGGTCTGCCGATCAGTGACGTCGGGTCAGTGCGCTCCGGCGCCGGTGAGGGCCCGCACCTCCAGTTCCGCGTACTTCTCCTCGTCGGTCTCCTTCGAGATCAGGGTGCCGATCCACCCGCACAGGAAGCCGAACGGGATGGAGAGGATGCCCGGGTTCGACAGCGGGAACCACTGCCAGTTGGAGTCCGGGAACATCGACGTCGGCGCGCCGGAGACGACCGGCGAGAAGAACACCAGGAGCACGGCGCTGAGCAGGCCGCCGTAGATCGCCCACACCGCGCCGGAGGTGTTGAACCGCCGCCAGAACAGGCTGTAGAGGATCGCCGGCAGGTTGCCCGAGGCGGCGACCGCGAAGGCGAGCGCCACCAGGAAGGCCACGTTGAGGTTCTGCGCGAAGATCGACAGGACGATCGAGACCGCGCCGATCACGAAGGCCGAGATGCGGGCGACCCGCACCTCCTGCCGCTCCGACGCGTCGCCGCGCTTGATGACGTTGGCGTAGAAGTCGTGGGCCAGGCTGGACGACGAGGCCAGGGTGAGCCCGGCGACCACCGCCAGGATGGTGGCGAACGCGACCGCGGCGATGACCGCGAGGAGCGCGGCCCCGCCCAGCTCGCCACCGAAGAAGTCGACGCCGAGTGCCTGCGCCAACTGGGGTGCCGCGGTGTTCCCCGCCTTGTCCTGGTCGGTGATCGCCTTGCTGCCGACCAGCGCCGCCGCGCCGAAGCCCAGCGCGAGGGTCAACAGATAGAACGCGCCGATGATGCCGATCGCCCAGAGCACGCTCTTGCGGGCGGCCTTCGCGGTCGGAACGGTGTAGAAGCGGATCAGGATGTGCGGCAGACCGGCGGTGCCGAGCACCAGCGCGATGCCGAGCGAGAGCAGATCGACCTTGTTGTAGAAGGTCTTCGTGGCGTCGCCGGCCACCTCGACGCCGTACCGGAGCCCGGGTTCGAGGAACGCGTCCCCCTTGCCCGACGCGGCCGCCGCGTCGCCGAGCAGCGCGGACAGGTTGAACTTGTAGTGCGCCAGCACCAGCAGCGTCATGACGAGCGCGCCGCTCATCAGCAGGAACGCCTTGACGATCTGAACGTACGTGGTGCCCTTCATGCCACCGACGGTGACGTAAATAATCATGAGGGCGCCGACCAGGATGATCGTGGCGATCTTCGCCGTGTCGGCGTCCATGCCGAGGAACGTCGTGCCGGGACGGATGCCCAGCAGGAGCGCGACCAGCGCGCCGGCGCCGACCATCTGGGCCAGCAGGTAGAAGATCGACACGGTGATCGTGGAGACCGCCGCGGCCGTCCGCACCGGTCGCTGCCGCATCCGGAACGCCAGCACGTCGGCCATCGTGTACTTGCCCGAGTTGCGCAGCAGTTCCGCGACGAGCAGGAGTGCCACCAGCCACGCGACCAGGAAGCCGATCGAGTAGAGGAAGCCGTCGTAGCCGTACAGCGCGATGATGCCGGCGATGCCGAGGAACGACGCCGCCGACATGTAGTCGCCGCCGATCGCCATGCCGTTCTGGAAACCGGAGAACGACCGGCCACCGGCGTAGAAGTCAGCGGCGCTCTTGGTCTGCCGACTCGCCCAGACCGTGATCGCGAGCGTCACCGCGACGAAGATCAGGAAGAGCGTGATGGTCAGGGTACGGGCGGTGCCGTTGGTGGCCTCCGCGGCGAGCAGTGCGGTCATCGGGTGCCACCCTCGCTTTCGAACTCCGCCCGGATCCGATCCGCGACCGGGTCGAGCTTGCGGTCGGCGTACCGGGAGTAGAGCCAGGCGATCAGGAACGTGGAGACGAACTGCAGCAGGCCGAAGACGAGGGCGACATTGATGTTGCCGATCAGCTTCACGCTCATGAAGCCGCGCGCGTACGCGGACAGGATCACGTACAGCGCGTACCACAGGAAGAAGGCGACGGTCATCGGGAAGACGAAGCCGCGCAGCGCCTTGCGCAGCCCGGCGAACTCGTCCGACTGCTGCACCGCGAGGTGCCGCCCGGATGTCGCGGGGGGAGTCGTGTCGGGTTCTTCGGCGGGCACCTCGGTCGCGTCGGGGGCGTCCGTGCTCACGACGCCACCTCGCTTCGCTCGGCACCACGGGGAGCTATCACGCTGCGCGTGCTTGATCGCTGAATCTGCGCACTCACGCGGTTCACCACCTTCGGCAGGCGTACTCGGGTTTTCGCGCACCGTAGGAAGGTGGAAGCCGGGCCGGAAGCGGTCCTGGCGGTGACGGTCGGCGGATGCGCCGAACGGCGTGCTCCCTGCGCCCAGTGACCCAGGTCACGCCGCTTACCGGCGGGCGACGCGGCGCTCGCTCACGGCGCCGGGCACAGGCCCGCCGGGCGCTCGTTCAGCCGTCGAGTTCGCGGTAGCGGCCGCGATGGTGCAGCAACGGCGCGGCATCCGCGCCGAGTTCCACCGTCTCGATCGTCGCCTCCACGAGCAGCGCCCAGCCGTACTCGCGGGCGCTGTCGAGCCGACACCCCACCCAGGTCGCGAGCTCCGCCGGGACCGGCCCGTACGGCGTGCGGTTCCAGTCGTGTCCGGTGAAGAGCCCGCCCGGCGCGGGGAACAGCCCGGCGAACCGGTCCGCGAGTTGCCGGTGCGGTGGCCCCAGCGGCACGACCGCGAAGTGTCCGGACGTCGAGAGCGCGGTCCACAACTCCGATTCGTCGTCCACCAGGCCGAGCAGTCGCCCCGGTTCACCGTCGGCGACGAGCGTGGAGGACACGGTGAGTCCGGCCGCTCCGACGGTGGCAGAACCCTCCGCCCCCGGGTCGTATGCCGTCCAGAGCGTGACGGGCGCCGCCAGTCGGCCGCGCAGCCGTCGGACCGGCGACCGGGCGTGATCGGGAGCCGCGAACGGGTCGGTGCCGTGGATCTGCGCGCCGGGTTCGGGATGATTCACGTGAAACATTCTCCCGCGTCCGTGGGGGCGGCCGTCAGCGCCGTGGGGTCACCGTCTGCAGCAGTTCGGGCATCCGTCGGTCGAGCAGGTCACCGGCGAGGTAGGCGCCGAACATGGCCGCGCCGAGTCCGTACGCCAGACCGACCGGCAGGGCGAGCCAGAGCCAGACGCCACCGAGCAACGCCGTGGCGATCACCATCGGCACGGAGACGGCGGCCGCGCCGATCATCGCGAGCAGGCTGAGCAGACTGCGCGCCATCCCGGCGCCGCTGTTCATCGCGAACGGGTTGGAGGTTTCCGGCAGGGCGTAGGCGCCCAGCACAGACACGAACAGAGTGATCGCGAGCCCGCTGCCGTACGCCGCGAAGAGCGTGCCGGCCATGACGCCGATCCACGCCGGTTCGCGCAGGAAGAGCCCCAGGACGATGGAGATCACGACCAGCAGCGGCACGATGTAGATCGAATAGGCGACCAGCCGGGCCCGCAGCTCCAGCCGACCCGGCACCCCGGCGATCACGTTGGCCGCGTACGCGCTGCCGTCGAAGCCGAACTGGTTGGCCAGGCTCACCGCGGCGAGCACGCCGACGAAGAGCATCGACAGGCTGACCAGGGTCGGCGAGGCGTCGAACTGGCTCTGCCCCTCGATCAGGCCGGTGGTGCCGACGTTGACCATCACCGGAACGAAGACGCCGACGACGGCGAAGGTGATCAAAGTGGCCCGCCGCCGGGTGTCCCGCCACCAGTACCGCGCCTCGCGGGCGACCAGCGCCCCGTAGCGGTCGTGCCGCAGCCAGCGCGTGCCGCGCGGGAAGAGCTGCGCGACCGGTTTCGCGGTGAGGTCGTGCTCCGCCCGGACCCGGCCCTTGCTCGCGGCGCCGACCATCGCCGACTCCAGCGAGCGCGACCACCACCAGAGCAGTGCCGCGATGGTCAGCGCGGTGATCGCCAGCTTCACCGGCACCGCCCACGCCCGTCCCTCGGCCACGTCGATCCCGACGGTGTAGGGCGCGGCGAGCGGGGTCCACCCGATCGCCCGTGCCACCCCCGCCAGTCCGTGCCAGTCGGCGTTGTGCACCGCGCTCATGACCCCGATCTGCAGCGGACCGAGGAGCGCGGCGAGGACCGCGAGTAGCACCGTCGCCAGGTCACGCACCCGACGCGACCGCAGGAGCGTGGCGAAAGCACTGGTCACCGCCCGGCTGGCGGCGACGCAGAGGAGCAGGCCGCCGGCGATGCCGACCGCTTGGGCCAGTGCGGCCGCCCAACCGCCGAGCAGCGCTGCCGAGACGACCATCCCCGCGGTGGCGATGAAGGTGGCGACCGCGGGGACCCCGATCAGCGCCGCGACGAACATGCCGGTGACCAGGGTGCGTGGACGCAGCGGCAGGAGCGCGAAGCGCGCCGGGTCGAGCGTCTCATCGACCCCGAAGAAGACCAGGGGCAGCAGCAGCCAGCCGAGCACCAGCAGCGCACCGGCGAACGCGGCGGTGAGCCCGGCGATCTCGACATCGTCGGCGAGGCCGGGCGCGGCGAGCAGGAAGAACGCCGCGGCGGCGAACCAGAGACCGAACACGATCCCGGTCACGAAGAGCGCGATCCGCCAGCCCTGCCCGCGCATGTTGTTGCGCATGACCCGCAGCTTCAGCCGGGCGAAGTGCCGGGCCGAGACCGGGCGCACGCCGACCGACGCCGGCCCGGTCACGCTCACAGCCACGCCAACTCGTCGCCGGTGGCCGTCCGGCCCCCGACCACCTCGACGAAGACGTCTTCCAGCGAGCGCCCTCCACGGACCTCGTCGATCGTGCCGACCCGCTTGATCGTCCCGTCGGCGAGGATCGCGACGTGGCTGCAGAGCCGCTCGACCACCTCCATGACGTGACTGGAGAAGACCACCGTGCCCCCGCCCGACACGTAGCGCTGCAGGATGTCGCGGATGAGTGCGGCGGACACCGGGTCGACGGCCTCGAACGGCTCGTCGAGCACGAGCAGTCGCGGCGCGTGCAGCAGGGCGCAGGCCAGCCCGATCTTCTTCTTCATCCCGGCCGAATAGTCGACGACCAGGGTGCGTCCGGCGTCGCCGAGCGCCAGCACGTCGAGCAGTTCCCGTGCCCGCTGGTCGACCACCGCCGGGTCCATGCCGCGCAGCAGTCCGTGATAGGCCAGCAGCTCGGCGCCGTTGAGCCGATCGAACAGGCGGACGCCGTCGGGCAGCACGCCGAGCAGGTGCTTGGCCTGGACCGGGTTGCTCCACACGTCGTGCCCGAGCACCCAGGCGCCGCCCGCGTCGGGGCGCAGCAGGCCGACCGCCATAGACAGCGTGGTCGTCTTGCCCGCGCCGTTGGGGCCGAGCAGCCCGTAGAACGAGCCGATCGGCACGTCCAGGTCGACCCCGCTCACGGCCACCTTGGTGTCGAACCGCTTGACCAGCCCGCGTAACGCGAGCGCACCCTGCTCACCACTGATCACGCCACTGACCGTAGCGGCCAGCGCCAAACGCGCGCCTGCGCAACGCGGATGATCCGTCCCTCCTCCGGTGGTAGGAGGGACCGTTCAGAGGCGGAGGCTCTCGGGGGCGTGCAACCGCAGCATGGTGGCGCCGACGTCCGACGGCATCCGACGGCGGGTGGCCAGGGACACGGCCACCATGACGGCGAACGCCAGCGGCACGGTCCAGGCCGCCGGCTGGGTGAGCAGCGCCGCCGGCCAGCCGGACAGCGCGGGCCCGATGACGGTGACCAGGACGGCGGCGATGGCGGCCCCGCCGCCGACGAGAATGCCGGCCGCCGCACCGACGTCGGTCAACCCCCGCCACCAGATGCCGAGCACCAGGAGCGGGCAGAAGCTGGACGCGGCGACCGCGAACGCCAACCCCACCACCTGCGAGACGTCGAGCCCGGAGACGTTGAGCGCGAGCACCATCGGCACCAGCCCGGCGACCACGGTGGCCAGCCGGAAGTCGCGGACGGAGCCGCGCCCCAGGACGTCTGTGGAAATCACCCCGGCGACGCTGGTGAGCAACCCCGAGGAGGTGGAGAGGAAAGCGGCGAAGGCGCCGGCCGCCACGAGCGCGGCCAACAACTGCCCGGTCACACCGCCACCGAGCGCGGCGCCGGGCAGGAGCACCACCACCGCGTCGGACTGGCCGGTCATCAGCAACTGCGGGGTGTAGACCCGGCCGAGCACGCCGTAGAGGGTGGGGAGCAGGTAGAAGAGCCCCACGAGCGCGAGCACGACCAGTGTGGTGCGCCGGGCGGCGGCGCCGTCCGGGTTGGTGTAGAAGCGCACGAGTACGTGCGGCAACCCCATCGTGCCGAGGAAGGTGGCCAGGATCAGGGAGTACGCGGCGAACAGACCCCGCTCGCCGTGCTCCGCGCCCCCCGGCAGCAGCCAGTCCGGCCCCAGGTTGGCCGGCACGGTGGAGACCTGCGGCACGGGGGCGCCGGCGGCGAAGGAGAGTTCCGTTCCCGGCTGCACCTCCACGACGCTGCCGTCCCCGAGAGCGAGGGTCGCCGGCTGTTCGACCACGATGGTGGTCGCGCGGGGAAAGGTCAGCCCCTCCGGCGGCGTGACCGGCGGCCGCCCGTCGGCCTGCCACTGCAGGACCAGGAAGATCGCGGGTACGGCGAGCGCGGTGAGCTTGAGCCAGTACTGGAACGCCTGCACGAAGGTGATCGCGCGCATGCCGCCCAGCGCCACGTTGGCGGTGACCACCGCGCCGACCAGCAGCGCGCCGAGTTGGTAGGGACCGCCGGTCACCGTGGTGAGGGTCAGGCCGGCGCCCTGCATCTGCGGCACCAGATAGAACCATCCGATGAAGATGACGAAAACCGTGGCCAGCTTGCGCAGCCGGCGCGAGCCGAGCCGCACCTCGCAGAAGTCCGGCAGGGTGAACGCCCCCGACCGGCGCAGCGGCGCGGCCACGAAGAGCAGCAGCGCCAGATAGCCGGCGGCGAAGCCGACCGGATACCAGAGCACGTCCACGCCGTACTTGAGGATCAGACCGGCGATGCCGAGGAACGACGCGGCGGAGAGGTATTCACCGCCGATCGCGGCGGCGTTCCAGGTCGGACTGACCATCCGGGAGGCGACCAGGAAGTCGGAGGTGGTGCGGGCCAGCTTCAGCCCGTAGAAGCCGATGGCGACGGAGATCAGGGTGACCGCCACGATCGCCGGCACGGTGTAGGGGTTGGGCACGGCCCTCAGCGCTCCGGCCGGCGCACCAGCGCAGTGAAGTCCTGCTCGTTGCGTTCGGCGAGGCGCACGAAGATCCAGCCGACGCCCACCAGGAACGGGAAGGCGGCGACCCCGAGCAGCAGCCACGGCAGGTTGATCCCGAAGATCTTCGCCGCGCCGACCGCCGGCGCGACCGCGAAGAGCAGTGGCAGGCCGCCGAGCCCGATCGCGACGACCAGCGACAGCCGCAGGGCCAGGGCGAGCTGGGCGCGAACCAGTCCGCGTACGAGCGCCTCGCCGACCCGGGTCTGCTCGGCCAGTTCGGTGCGGGTGCGGTCCGGGTCCCTGCGCTGGCGGGTCACCTCGGCCAGCACCAGCCGGGTCCGCTGGCGCGGGGTGGACGCGCCCGTGGTCCGGCCGGCGCTCGCGGTCGGATCGGCGGGTGCGGCCATGCCGGCAGTCTCGCCGCCAGCCGGTGATTGTCAAGTGCGCGAGGTCGGCACCCACATCGCGGGATCGATCGCGGGCGCTGTGCACAACAGGCGGAAACCCGTTCACCCGTGTGGATAACCCGCGGGAAAGCCGGAGGGCCGGTGGTTTCCCGACCGGCCCCCCTTCCCACAACCCGGGTCAGCCGGTCTGTACGACCAGGTTGACGGCGAGCGTGCCGGTCGCCGGGACGACGAAGATCGCGAGCTTACGGCTTCCGTCGGGCTGCGTCGCCAGGTAGCGATCGTCGTACCAGTCTTGTCCGTCCCGGAACGAGACGTTGTAGGTGACGTAGATGCGCTGCTTGCCGAGGACGCGCATGCGGAACTGCCCGTCGGACATCCAGCCCGCGCCGGCCACGTCTCCGGTCTCCGCGTTGTGGGCCAGGACCCACCCGCCGGCGAAGGCCGTGCCGTCCTGGTTGTTGAAGGATCCGGTTACCTCGGTGCCGGCGCTCAGCGCGATGTCGTGCGTCGCTGTGCCACCGGCCGTCACCGCGATCGGGGTGGCGGTGAAGCGGCTGACGGCGCCCCCCGACCACTGTTGCGCATAGTCGTGCGCGCCGAAGCCGAGCGGCCACTCGTACGGCCCGAGCCGCCCGATCCGGTAGCGGCCATCGGCGTCGGTCACCTCGTCGCCCACACCGACGCCGGGGTGGCCGGTCAGCAGCGCGATGCCGGCAGATTGAATCGGAGCACCGCTCGCGGCATCCGTTACCCGGCCGGTGAGCGACCCGGCCGGATCCAGCTTGACCTGCGGGGCCGCGGCGGCCTTCCCCGCGGTGGCGGCGACAGGGGCGGCCTGCCGTTCGTCGCCTGTGCCACCGTCGGCGCCGACCCACTGCCGCCCGTACGCCACGTCCTGGGGGATGGCGAAGAGCCGGTAGGAGCCGCCCTCCAGCGGACCAATGGTGATCTTGCCGTTCCGGTCACTGCACCGACCGTGACCGTCCCTGAGGCTGGCCTGCTTGGGCAGGAAGGCGTCGACGCAGACGTCCTTCACGGGTTGCCCGGTCCGGCGGTCGACGATGGTGGTGGTGATGGCCGCGGCGGGCTTCAGCAACACCGTCCGTTCCGTGGTCTGTCCGGCCCGGACCCGGACGCCCGTGATCTCCTTGCTGAAGTGCAGGGCGTTCGGCACGTCGACGTAGAGGTCGTGCTGCCCCTGCGGGAGGTCATCGATCGTGACCTGGCCGGTTCCTTTGCTGCACACCGCTTTGACGCAGAAGGTCGCCAGCGGTGCGCCGGTGACGGCGTCAACCGCGGAGACGCGCACCGATCCGGTGCCGAGCAGCTTGTCGCTGATCCGCGTCGTTTGCTCGCCGTGCACCACGACCAGCTCGGCGTCCGCCTGGTCCAGCTTGCCGCGGTAGTACTGCTGTCGCTCGCCGTGGTAAAAAGCGACCTTGTACGCGCCGGCGAGCAGCGCGGGCATGGCGAACTGGCCGTTCGCGTCCGTCGCCGCGTCCGGGGCGGAGCCGTACCAGTTCGGCGTGGTGGCCGAGACGGTGACGTTGGCGAGCGGCTCGCCGGCCGCGCTGGTGAACCGACCGGCGAGGCTGCCAATGGGCAACACCGTGTCGTCCGCGACGACCTCCGCACCGGCCCGCACCTCGAAGCGCTGAGCGCTCTCCGAATCGAGCTTTCCGGGCACGTACTGGCTCTGGTACGAGCCCTCGATCGGGTCGAAAGAGATGGTGTACCAACCGGGCAGGGCGTCCAACCGGTAGCGCCCCTCGCCATCGGTGGAGCCGTAGACCTGGTCGCCCGAATCGTTGTTCACCACCCGCACGAGAAGCGAGGATGCCGGGTTGCCGGCCCCGTCCCGGATCTGTCCGGTGATGACGCCGGTCGCTCGGAGCTGGTCGTCCGCCGTGACGGTCTGTCCACTGACGACCGTGACCGCGTCGGCCTGCCAGACCTCGGACTGCTGGCGGTAGAACTGTTGCGCGCCGCCGGTCGGGAAGAACCCGACGATGTACGCCTTGGGGGCCAGGCCGGTGATGGTGTAGCGGCCGTCCGCGTCCGTGGTGGCCCAGCCGGGACTGTTGTACGTGTCGGCGTCGTAGACCTGGACCGGGACGTCGGCGGCCGGGGTGCCGGCGCTCGTGGTCAACCGACCGGTGATGGTGCCCGTGCCGGCCGCGTGCGCGGGGGGTGCCCCGGCGAGCGCGACGGCCGTGATGACCGCGCCGGCCAACGCGGCGCGGCGCAGAAGTGGAAAGCGCATGTACGTCCAAACGTGAGGGGACGGGGCGGCCGCGGCGGCTGGGCCGCGCGGATCGGTTGCCCCGAAACAAGATCGGCGATCGGATCATAGATCCTGCGCTATATCGGCAATTCGCCTTTTCGGTCGAGATCCACTCGCGCGACCGTCCACTCGCGCGACCGCCCACTGGCGCGGCCTGGCCGCGCCGGCGGAGGTGGCCGGATCGGGGGTGCGCGAGCCCGGCAGTCGTGCCGGCCGCCCCGGATTGTCGATCCCCCGCGTCCGTCCCGGGTCACCCGCGTGACCCCGACACGTAGCAGTCCGGCTCTGCGTCCGGAAGCGGATTGGCGGCGAGTAGCCGCCGCGCCTGAGCCCGCGCGACGTTCGCCTCCCGCCAGCCGTCGCGGTGCCGCGCCAGATCCCGGTCGATCTCCGTGACGGCGCAGTGCCGCAGGGATTCCGGCAGGCGGTCCAGCGCCGGTATCGCGTCGGCGGACAGTTGGGAGAGGTACCACACGTCCACGCGCTGGGTGCTGAAGTACCGATCGATATTGCGGTCGGCGATAAGCCGGTCGGGGTTGAGCGCGGCGAGGCCCATCAGCGCCAGCACCCCGGTGCCGATGACGAGTCGGGGCAACCAGGGGGCGCGTAGACGGATACCGGCGATCAGCACGAGCACGAACAACAGGCCGAGCCACAGTTCGGTGGCCGAGACGAGCAGCCGGAGCCGGGTGAAGCCGTACGCCTGCTGGTAGACGTCCATGCGGAACAGGGCAGAGGCGACCACGACGAGGCTGAGCAGCGCGAGCGCCCCCAGCAGGAGACGGATCAGCACCCGGTCGGCCCGCACCTGGCGAGGTGCCCAACGGCTGGCCGCGGCGATAACCAGCACGGTGAGAACGGAGACCGCCAGTAGTTGCCAGAAGCCGCCGCGGGCATATTCGGCGTACGTCAGCCCCGACGTAGCCAGGACGTGGTCCGAACCACCGAACAGGTGTGTCACCTGGACCAGCACGAAGGCCGCGAACAGCGCGTCCAACAGCGCGACGGGGGCCGCCCACTCCAGCCGTCGTACCCGACGCGACGCGGCGGTCTCCAGGCCGGTCAGGTCGGGCGGAGCGGCCAGCAGGAACGCCGCGGCGAGCAGCCCGGCACCGATGATCGGGAAGAGGAAGGCCCCGCGCGCCAGGCCGGCGCCCGACAGCGTGGGTACCACCGCGTCGAGCAGGTGGGCGAAGGCGGGGTCGGCGGAGGCGAAGAGGGCGCCGAAGACAACCAGCAGGGCCACCGAGACCGCGATCGTGATCGCGGTGCGTCCGACGACCCGGCCGCCGCCCCGGCCCACGCCGGCCACCGACCACGGCACCGCCCGCCCGACCGCCGCGGGCACGATGACGCCGGAGAGCAGCAGGCCACGCACGGAGCGCCCGTCGGTCACCGCCAGACCCGCCGTCACCCCGGCGGTGAGCACACAGAGTACGAACAGCCAGCCGGCCGCGCGGACCGTGCCGACGCCGATCAAGCCAATGGTCGCGACCGTCCAGAGCAGGCGTTCCGCGCTCAACCGTGACCGTGCGGCGGTCCCGGTTCGGTCCGGCGCCCCCGTGGTGCCGGACCGAACCGCGCCCCGGACGGTCGCCGCGAGTGCGCCTGTGCCGGCAAGGACGCTCACCAACCAGCCGACACCGGGACGGTCCAGCGGGATGCTCACCGCACCGATCGCGGCGGCGGCGACCACCGCGCCGAGGACCGCCGGCTGCGCGCCGCCGACCGGTGCCGGCCAGCGCCGCTCCAGCAGCGACGGCCGACGGGGTACGACCGGCGGTCGTCGGTACGGGTGCTGCCCGGGCGGCTGTACCGGTCGCATCGCCGTCCCGGGTGGGACCGGTGTCGGAGGCGCGTCCGGTGTCTGCGGGCCGGGCGGTTGCGCCACGGGGGCGGTCTCCGCTGGCTGCGTGACGGGCGTGGTCTCGGCGGGCGGGTTCGACGGCGTGGTGTCGGCCGGATCGTTGGTGGGGGTGGTGTCGGTCAACGGTGGCTCCATTCAGATCTGGGCATGCGGATCCGCCCGGCGGGCGGTAGCCGCGTCGGCAGGTATGGGGGCAGGTCAGGTCAGGGCGGCGGCTGGCCCGGTAGCGGCCAGCGGGAGACTCACCCGGATCCGGCATCCGGCGGTCCTACGGTGCGGGGCCATGCCCGGCGGATCGGTGACCGTGATGGTCCCGCCGTGCAGTTCCACGACCCACTGCGCGATCGCCAGGCCGAGTCCGGTGCCACCGTCGGTGGCCCGCTCTCCGCGGGTGAACCGTTCGAACACCCGCGAACGTTCCTCGACCGGGATCCCTTCGCCCTCGTCGGTCACGTCGAAACGCAGGTGCTCGGCCCGCAACTCGGCGGCGACGAGCACCGTGCCCCCGGGCGGGCTGTGCCGGGCGGCATTTTCGAGCAAATTAGCGAACACCTGGTGCAGCCGCGACGGATCGGCCTCGATGTGCAGTGGCACGGCGAGTGGACGTACCCGGAACTCCACCGTCCGGCCGGCGCCGGCCGCGCTCACCGCCGCCTGGCGGACCGCCTCGTCGAGGAAGTCCGCCACATCCACCCGGACCCGCCGCAGCGGTACCACGCCAGCGTCCAGGCGGGACAGGTCGAGCAGTTCAGCCACCAGGTGCCCGAGCCGTTCCGTCTGCGCCAGCGCGACCCGCAGGGTGGCCGGCTCCGGCTCGGCCACACCGTCCACGATGTTTTCCAGCACGCCCTGCAGCGCCGTGATGGGGGTGCGCAACTCGTGCGACACGTTGGCGATCAGTTCGCGCCGTCGCCGGTCGGCCTCGGCGAGGTCGGTCGCCATCTGGTTGAAGGCCCGCGCGAGTTCGCCCACCTCGTCGCGGGAGGTCGCCCGGACCCGCCGCGTGTAGTCGCCCCGGGCCATCGTCCGCGCCGCCGCCGTCATCTCCCGCAACGGTGAGGTCATCCCGTGGGCGAGCACCTGCGAGGTCACCAGCGCTCCGACGATGGCGACCGCCGAGGTCCCGTACGGAATCCAGCCGATGCCGATCCAGAAGTAGGCGAGCCCGGCGAAGCCGGCCGAGACGAGCAGGATGCCCAGCTTCATCTTGATCGAGCGGACCGGGTCCAGCGGCCGGGGGAGCAGGTCGAGCGTGCGGTTCACCGCCGCCCAGATCCGGGTCACGCCCCCACCTCCAGCGCATACCCGACGCCGTGCACGGTCCGGATCAGGTCCGCGCCGAGCTTTCGGCGCAGGGCCTTGACGTGGCTGTCGACCGTACGCGCGCCGGCGCTGTCGGCCCAACCCCAGACGTCGGCGACCAGCCGTTCCCGGGGCAGCACGGTCCTCGGTCGGCCGGCGAAATGCACCAACAGGTCGAACTCGGTCGGGGTCAGGTGCGCCTCGACCCCGGAGCGGCGTACCCGGCGCTCCGCCTGATTGATCTCCAGGTCGCCGACGCGCAGCGTGTGCTGGGTGGCGCTCACGGCCCGGTCCACCCGGCGCAACAGGGCGTGTACGCGAGCGGCCAGTTCCCGCAGCGAGAAGGGCTTGGTCAGATAGTCGTCGGCACCGACGGCCAAACCGACGAGCAGGTCCGTCTCGTCGTCGCGGGCGGTCAGCATCAGGACCGGGACCGGCCGGTCGGCCTGGATCCGCCGGCACACCTCAAGGCCGTCGAAGCCCGGCAGCATGACGTCGAGCACCACCACGTCGGGTTGATGAACGCGGGCCGCCTCCACCGCGCCCGGTCCGTCGCCGGCGATGTCCACGCTGAAGCCCTCCGCCCGCAGGCGGGCCGCCACGGACTCCGCGATTGTGCGCTCGTCCTCCACGACCAGGACCCGACGTCCACTCATGACCAGGACTTTAGGCAGCGTCCGTGGAGGGTGGTGGGGCGCAGTGTGAAGAACCTGTGGAGATCGTCGCCCCCGGACAGCAGGTGCCGCCGACCGTCACCGTGCCTGTGGACATGCTGTGGACAACCGTTCACTCCTGTGGATAACCGCTCCCGTTGGCCGGCCGGCGCGGTGGCTCAGCCGCCCGTTCGCCCAGTTCACCGCCGTGCGCTACCGGTTCCAGTCCTGCTTCGCGGCCCGCACCAGCTTGTCCTTCAGCTCCCGGGTGTGCCGGCGGGAGACCGGCAGCTCGGTGCCGTCAACCACGACGACGTAGCCGGAATTCGCCAGCCGCAGTTCGGCGATGAGCCGAAGCTGAACCAGGTACGACCGGTGGATGCGGACGAACCCGGCGTCGGCCCAGCGTTCGGCGAGCGTCGCGAGCGGCACCCGCACCAGATGCGAGCCGTCCGCCGTGTGCAGCCGGGCATAGTCCCCCTGCGCCTCGACCCACCGTACGGCGGACCGGGGCAGCATCCGGGTGCTGCCGGCCAGTTCGATCGGGATGGTGGGATCCTCCTCGGCCCGCGCCAGCGCCGCCGGGTGCGCCGGCACCACCCGCGAGCTCACCACCCGGCGCAGCGACTCCGCCAACCGTTCGACCTGCACCGGCTTGCGCACATAGTCCGTCACGCCGAGGTCGAACGCGTCGACGGCGCCGTCGTCGTAGGCGGTGACGAAGACGATCGCGGGCGGGCGGGCGAAGCGGCGCAGCACCCGCGCCAGTTCCATGCCGTCAAGTCCCGGCATGCGGATGTCGAGGAACACCGCGTCGACGTCGTTGTCGCGCAGCACCCGCAGGGCGTCGGTGGCGTCGGAGGCGGTGTGCAGCCGCGCCACCCGCGGATCGGCGCGGAGCAGGTAGGCCAGCTCGTCGAGCGCCGGCGGCTCGTCGTCGACGGCCAGCACCCGCAGGAAGGCGGTCACCGGCCGGTCCTGACGCCGGGGTGGAACTTCGGCACCCGCATGCTCACCCTCGTACCCGCTCCCAGGCCCGTCTCGACGACCAGGCCGAACTGGTCGCCGAAGACGGACCGTAACCGTTCGTCGACATTGGAGAGACCCACGTGCTGGCCCGAATCCTCGCCCGCGTCCGCGGCGACGTCGGCGATCCCCGCGGCGAACACCGCCGGATCCATGCCGACCCCGTCGTCCTCGATGGTGATGTGGCACTCCGCACCGGCGTCGCGCGCCTGGATGCTCACCATACCGACGCCGGGTTTACGCGACAGCCCGTGCCGGACCGCGTTCTCCACCAGCGGCTGCAGGCACAGGAAAGGCAGGCTGACCGGCAGCACCTCGGGCGCGATCTGCAGCCGGACCTGCAGCCGGTCGCCGAAGCGGGCCCGCTCGATCGTCAGGTAGCGGTCGATGGAGCGCAGCTCCTCGGCGAGCGTGGTGAATTCGCCGTGCGCGCGGAAGGAATAGCGGGTGAACTCGGCGAACTCGAGGATCAGATCGCGGGCCCGTTCGGGGTCGGTCCGTACGAAGGATGCGATCGCGGTCAGCGCGTTGTAGATGAAGTGCGGGCTGATCTGCGCGCGCAGCGCCCGCACCTCCGCCCGGGCCAGCCGTTCCCGCGACGAGTCGAGCTCCGCGAGCGCGAGCTGGGCCCCCGCCCACCGCGCGGTCTCCAGGGTGGCCTGCACCAGGCCCGGGGCCGGCTGATCGTCCGCGATCGCCACCAGCGCCGCCACGGCCGTGCCGTCCGGGCCGGTGAGCGGCGCGATCACCGCCCCGCGTACGGCGCAGTCGATCCGGTCGCAGCCCAACTCGGACTGACCGAGCACGGTCGACCGGTGCGCGGCGACGGCCCGCCGGGCGGCCGCGACGAACTGCTCGGCGTGGTGCGCGCCGTCGCCATCGATCGCCAACAGCTCCGTGTGGTCGACGAGCGCCAGGCCGGGCGCTCCGACCAGCGCGCGCAGGTGGCGTACGGCCTTCGCCGCACCCGGCCGGCTGAGCCCGGCGCGCAGTGGTTCGGCGGCGAGCCCGGCGGTGTGCAGCACGTCGTAGGTGGCCCGCTGGGTGGCCGTGGCGATGCCGCGGCGCCCCCGGAGCCGGACGACCGCGAACACGGCGGCGGCCAATGCACTGACCAGCGCCAGCACCGCGAACGGCGCGGAAAGGTTCGCCCCCACGCACAGATCTTGGCGGTTGCGGTGGCAATAGCCAAGTGCTGCGTCAGTAGGCGCCCTTGCGGGCGAGGACGACGCCGATGGTGCGCCACAGGATGCTGAGGTCGTAGGCGAGGGACCAGTTGTCGACGTAGTAGAGGTCGAGGCGCACGGCCTCGTCCCAGGAGAGGTCCGAGCGTCCGGAGACCTGCCACAGGCCGGTCATGCCGGGGCGGACCAGCAGCCGGCGGCGTACGTCGCCGAGGAAGTCGCCGTCGTCGGCCGGCAGGGGACGGGGTCCGACCAGCGACATCTCGCCCTTGAGCACGTTGATCAGCTGTGGCAGCTCGTCGAGGGAGCTGGCCCGCAGGAACCGGCCGATCGGGAAGACCCGCGGATCCTGCCTGATCTTGAACAGCATCCCGTCGGTCTCGTTCTGGTCGACGAGGGCGGCGAGCCGCTCTTCGGCGTTTTCGTACATCGTCCGGAACTTCCAGACCCGGAACGTGCGCCCCTCGTGCCCGACGCGGGGCTGCCGGAAGAAGACCGGCCCGCGGTCGGAGAGACGGATGGCCAGCGCGACGAGGGCGAAGACCGGCGCGAGCACGAGGAGCCCGACGCCGGCGGCGACCCGGTCCAGGAGGTTTTTCGCCAGCCAGGAGAGACCGGAGAGGGTCGGTTCCTCGACGTGCAGCAGCGGCAGACCCTCGATGGGACGGATGTGCACACGGGGGCCGGCGATGTCGGTCAGTTGGGGCGCGACGATGAGGTCTACGCCGCTGCCCTCGAGTTGCCACGCGAGTCGACGCAGCTCGCCCGGCTCGGCGCTGGCCGACCCGCACACCGCGATCGTGTCCGCGCCGACCTCCCGCACCAGCGCCAGCACGTCGCGGCCGGCGAAGACCGGCACCGGGGTCTCGATCCCGCGCGCCGCCGCGTAGCCGTCGGTCAGGTGGATCGCGACCGGGATGAGCCCGGCGGCCGGGCTGCGGGTCACGGCCGTGTAGACCTCGAGCGCCTCGGGGAGCGTCCCGATCAGCACCATCCGGTGCGCGGCCTGGCCGGTGCGCTTGCGGATCGTGTGCAGCACGAACCGGGCCTGCAGCCGGACGATCAGCAGGAAGACCATCGCGGCAATCACCGCGGTGGCGACGGCGAATCGGGACAGGTCGGTCTTGGTGGAGAACGCCAGGAAGGAGACGCTCGCCGCGACCGTGACCGACGCCCGGATGACCCGCTTGAACTCGTCCGTGCCGAGCCCCAGGTAACGCCGGTCGTAGGCGCGGTTGCCCCAGAGCACGATCAGCCAGCCGAGCGGCAGCAGCAGGTAGGTGACGGTGTGGAACCAGGTCGCATTGTCGTCGGTGTCGTTGAAACCGGCGGTGGCCTGCTCGAACAGGGAGATCGACACCCAGCTGGCCAGGGCGGTGGCAGCGAAATCAAGAAGAAGCAGGATCGCCGTGTAAGGGCGGTGCCAGCGGGAAACCCGGCGGCGGGCTCTCGCCCAGGCGTTGCGTGGCACGCCGTTGGGGGGCCGGGGTGCCGGCGGCTGGATCTCGAAGCTGTCGCCATGGCGCACCGTGCTGCTCCGGCCTGTGTTGGTTACCGGGCGCTGGAGGCTTGTCGTCACCTCAGCTACGTCCTCCCGCGTGACACGTGCCGCCCAGTTGCCGTGAAGGCTCGGGTCGCCCACCGGCCCAGTCTCCCACGGTGTCCTTGTATGGACGAAAACCGGAGGGACATTACGCCCCACCGAGGGTTGGTGAGGGCCCGCCGGCTCCTGCGACGAAGCACTGGGACCGGGCCACTATACCGATGGATGAAGGCGAGGGAAGTCTCCGTTGTGCACGGTTTCATCGCCGTGTGACCGGGTCACCACCTGTCGTGCCGGTCTGGTCACTTAACGCACAAGTCGGGACAGTCGGCGGTCCGCCAGGGGCTTCCCGCCGGTCTGGCACCCGGGGCAGTACTGGAGGCTCGAGTCGACGAAAGAGACCTCCCGGACGGTCTCGCCGCAGACCGGGCAGGGGAGCCCGGCGCGGGCGTGCACCTTGAGCCCCGAGCGCTTCTCGCCCTTCAATTCCGCGGCACGCTGGCCGACCGAGCGGGCGACCGCGTCGGCCAGCACCTCCCGGGTGGCCTCGTACAAGGACGCCATCTGGGCATCCGACAGTCGGTTGGTGATCGCGAACGGGGAGAGCCGCGCCGCGTGCAGGATCTCGTCCGAGTAGGCGTTGCCCACCCCGGCCAGCACCTCCTGGTCGGTCAGCACCCCTTTCACCTGCGCACGCCGACCGCGCAGCCGCTCGGCGAAGACCGGCAGCTCGACCGCCAGGGCATCGGGGCCGAGCCGGGCCACCCCCGGCACCTGCGTCGGGTCGGTGACCAGGTAGACGGCGAGCTTCTTCTGCGTGCCCGCCTCCGTGAGATCGAAGCCCGATCCGTCCTCCAGCCGTAGCCGTAACGCGATCGGCCCCTTGCCCGGCTTGAGCGGGACGGCGGAGCCGAAGGGGTCGCGGTAATGCAGCCAACCGGCCCGGGCGAGATGCACGATCAGGTGCAGCTCGTCGATCTCGGCGGTGTGGTCGTCGGCGGGGGAGAGCACGAGGTCGAGAAACTTCCCGTGCCGGCGGGCGTCGACCAACCGGCAGCCGTCGACGGCCGTCGGCGGCGGATCGTAGGTCTTCAGGGCGCTGATGGCGGAGACTTCGACGCGCTCGACCCGGCGGCCGACCGCGCGCTCGCGCAGGTAGGCCGCGAGCGCCTCGACCTCGGGCAACTCGGGCATGCATTCAAAGGTAGCGTTAATCAGCGTGAGCGAAAGGTCAGCACTGTGAAGGTCGTCGTCGCGCACAACCGCTACCGCGAGGCGCAGCCCTCGGGCGAGAACACCATCGTCGATCTGGAGATCGCGCAGCTGAGCGCTGCCGGGGTGGAGGTGCTGCCGTTTTCGCGCAGCTCCGACGAGATCGGCGCCATGTCGACCGGGGAGAAGGCGCTGCTGCCCCTCTCGCCGATCTACGCGCCCAAGGCGCAGCAGGAGCTGAGCCGGCTGATCGAGGAGCACCGGCCCGACGTCCTGCACCTGCACAACCCGTACCCGTTGCTTTCGCCCTGGGTCGTGCGGACCGCGCACCGGCACGGCGTGCCGGTCGTGCAGACGGTGCACAACTACCGGCAGGTCTGCTCGTCCGGGCTCTACTTCCGCGACGGACGCGTCTGTCAGGACTGCCGCGGTCGGGTGCTCGGCGTGCCCGCCGTGGTGCACCGCTGCTACCGCGGGTCCCGCGTGCAGAGCGCGCTGATGGCGACCACCCTCGCCGTGCACCGGCCGACGTGGCGCTCTGTCGACCGCTACATCGCGCTCACCTCGGCGATCGCCGATCATCTGCGCGATTACGGCATCCCCGACGACCGCGTCGTGGTGAAACCCAACGCCGTGCCCGATCCGGGCTCTCCCGCCCCGCTCGGCGAGGGCTTCCTCTTTCTCGGCCGGCTCTCGCCCGAGAAGGGGCTCGGACTGCTGCTCGACGCGTGGATGCGGCACCCGGAGGGCGCGCTCGGCACGCTGCGTATCGCGGGCGACGGCGAGCTGCGGCCGATGGTGGAGGAGGCGGCCGCGACGCGGTCCGACATCGTCTTCCTCGGGCCGCTCGACCGCGCCGGGGTCCACTCGGCGCTGCGCGCGACCGCCGTCGTGGTCGCCACGTCGACCTGGCACGACGTGCTGCCGACCGTGGTGATCGAGGCGCTCGCCAACGGGCGGCCGGTGCTCGGCACGGCGATGGGCGGCATCCCCTACCTGATCGGTGCCAACGACCCGGATGGTTCGGCCGGGTGGGCCGTCCCGCCGGAGCCCGCCGCGCTGGCCGCCGCGCTGCCCGTGGCCCGGGACGGCGCGGCCGCGCTCGCCGACCTGGCGCGGGCCCGCTACGAGCGCACGTTCCATCCCGACGTGGTCACGAAGCAGCTGCTCGACGTGTACGCCGGCCTCGCCCGCCACGCAGGAACCGCCTGATCAGGGAGGAACGCTCGCATTTTGCACGGCGCACGCGATCTCACTCCCCGATCACGCGGATCGGGGGTCAGCGGAGTGCGGCGCGGGCGGTGAAGGCGATGCTGGCGAGCAGGAACCCGCCGTTGACGAGGGTGAACACGGCGATCAGCCACACGGTCCACTGCGGGGCGAGAGTCAGCACGAGACCGGCAACCGTGATCACGGCGCCGTAGTCGCGGATCAGCTTCACGACGCGCACCGGCAGCGAGGTCGACGGCACCATGCTGGCCGCGTTCGGGCCGGCCTGCATCACCGACGTCACCAGATTGACCATCCAGGTGCCGGCGAACGCGGCCACCAGCCACACCGGCGTCGACGGGCGCTGCGCCACCGCGACCGACGACAGCGCGGTCACCAGCGCGATCTGCGCCGCCACGTCGCAGAGCACGTCGATCCGCGCGCCCGACGGGCTGGTCCGGCCGGTCACCCTGGCCAACTGCCCGTCCGCGCAGTCCAACGCGTACGCCACCTGCCAGCCGATCAGGGCGATCAACCCGACGCTCCACGCCGGCAGTTCGTCGGCGGCGACCCGGTCCCACAGCGCGACCACGCTGACCGACGCCGCGAGGCCGAGCACGAGGTTGGCGATGGTCAGCGTGGTCGGCGACAGGCCGAGGCGGTGCGCCGCCACCGCGAGGGCGGCCCCGATGCGTTGGCTGATCGCCTCACTGAACAGTCCGCCGCCCCGGTTGATGCGGTAGAAGTCGCCGGCGGTGGGTCGGGGGAGCTCAGTCGAGGTGGTCGCGGAGTGCATCGGCGTAGTCTGCCAGCCGGCCGCGGATCTCGTCCGGCCCCAGGTCGAGGTGTTCGATGATCGTGTACCGGTCCGGCCGGGTGCGCGGCGCGTACACGACCGCGTCGACGAACTGGTCGTCGGTGAGGCCCACGTCGGCGGGGGTACGCGGCAGGTTGTGCCGGGCCAGGCAGGCTGACATCTGCGCGAGCCGCTTGTCGTCCCCCCGGAGGAAGGTGCAGAACAGTGCCCCGAGCCCGGCCAGCTCCCCGTGCGATCCGGTGCCCGGAAAGAGCGCGTCGATGGCGTGCATGATCTCGTGGCACCCGCCGCTGGCCGGGCGGCTGGTGCCGCAGACCGCCATCGCCAGTCCGCTGGAGATCAGCGACTCGGCCAGCACGGTGACGAAACCCTCGTCGTTCATGTCGCCGGGGTGGTTGATGATCGCCTCGGCGCCCGCCCGGGCGAGCGAGGCGGCCAGCCCGTCGACCGGCTCGCCGCGTACCCTCCGGGCGAGCTCCCAGTCGGCCAGCGCGCTGATGTTGCTGACCACGTCGCCGATGCCGGCCCGGTTGTGCCGCTCCGGACCGCTCTCCACGAAGTCCAGATCGACGATCACGGCGATCGGGATGTGCACGCCGTACGAGCCCTTGATCCCGTCGGTGACCAGGCTCGCCACCGGTGAGGCGATGCCGTCGTTGGCCAGGGCGGTCGCGACCGAGACCATCGGTAGGCCGCGACGCGTCGCCGCGTACTTGGCGACGTCCACCGTCTTGCCGCCGCCGATGCCGACCACGGCGTCGTACGAGCGGGCCCCCAGCTTGGCGCCGAGATCGGTGGCGGCGTCCAGGGTGCCGCCGGCCGCGGTGAAAACGTCGGCGGAGCCCAGCGTCGGACGGATCAGCTCGGCGATCTTCTCGCCCTGGCCGGGGCCGACCACCACGGCGACGTCGCCGCCCGCCGAGATCCGCCCGTCGGAGAGGATCGCGGCCAGGTCCGCCACCGCGCCCCGGCGCACGTCGATGGCGAGCGGCGCCATGATGGAACGGGCTAGTAGCGGCACGCGATCTCCCGCGCCCGCGTGAGGTCGTCGTGGTTGTCGACCTCTACCCAGGGCACGTCACCGATGGTGGCCGCACGCACCTCGCCGCCGCGGTCGGCGTACTCCTGGTAGCCGTCCTCGTAGTAGAGGTCGGGGTTCCGCCGCCAGGTCGCCTCGAGCGCCTCGGCCAGACCATCCGCGGCGTGCGCCTCGATGAGGGTGGCGCCGATGTATTCCCCGAACGCGTCCGCCGGGTCCATCAGCTTGGTGATCCGGGTGAGCTGTCCGTTGGCGTCGAAGACGGTCTTCATCTCCTCCTCGGCCAGCTTCTTGACGTTGTCGACGGCGAGCAGGATGGCCGGTCCACGCTGCGCGAGCAGTGTGTGCTCGACGCTCACGGGGTGCACCGTGTCGCCGTTGACCAGCAGCGCGCCCTCGGCGAAGTGCTTACGGGCGAGCCACAGCGAGTAGGCGTTGTTCCACTCCTCGGCCTTGTCGTTGTGCACGAGGGTGAGGGTGACCCCGTAACGCTTCTCCAGGTCGCGCTGTCGCGCCTCGACGGCCTGCGCGGCGTATCCGACGACCACCACCACGTCGGTGAGCCCGGCGGCAGCGAGGTTGCGCAGCGAGATGTCCAGGATCGTGGTCTCCCCGTCCACCGGGACGAGTGCCTTGGGGAGGGTGTCGGTGTATGGGCGCAGCCGACGTCCCGCTCCTGCGGCGAGCACGAGACCGATCATTCGGCGATCCTTCCGAGCGGTGGCGGGTACCGGTGGAGGATAGCGCTGCGTGGCGGTTGCCCGTCGCGAACGGTCGACGTCAGCGGGACAGCGCTACCTGCTGATCCACGCGCTGCCGCAGCCCGATCGGGCGCAGAGCGGCGAACCCGTCCTCGATCCGAGGGCGCCCGGCGCAATCAGGTCTTGTGGTTCTGTCGCCCGGAGGGCCAGTATGTCCGTACCGTGCCTTCCAGGGGTGATGCGTCATGCAGGTCCGCGATGCGATGTCCACCGAGGTTCTCATGGTCGGTCCGGAGCACACGCTCCGGCAGGCCGCGCAGATGATGGCCGAGCGCCGGATCGGATCGGCGATCGTGGTCGATCCAGACTCATCGGGCATCGGCATCATGACCGAGCGCGATGTGCTGTACGCGATCGGCGCCGGTCTCGATTGCGACGTCGAGCGGACGGCCGCCCACATCACGTGGGATGTCGTCTACGCCGGACCCGACTGGACGCTTGAGGAGGCCGCGTTCGCGATGGCGCGCGGCGGCTTCCGGCACCTGGTCGTGATGGACGGCAGCGAGGTGCTCGGGGTGATCTCGGTGCGGGACATCATGCGGGTCTGGGCGACCAACCGTGCCGGCGTGACCGCCTGACCCGGGCGCGACGGCCACCGCCCTGATCGGGAACGGACCGGCGGTGCGCTCATGATGCGGACATCGTCGTGCCGCCGCAGAGCGGCGCGAGCGCGGCCGTACGCTGAAGAACCATGACCGTCGCGCAGCTGATTTCGTTCGCCCGTGGGGCGCCATCGCTGGACATCGTCGATGTCGAAGGGCTGAAGGCGGCCGCTGTCCGCGCCTTCGACGCCGATCCGGCCGGTGTCACGGCCTACGGCACATCGGTGGGTTACCCGCCGCTCCGTCAGTGGATCGCCGATAAGCACGGCGTCGGTGTCGATCAGGTCCTGGTGACCAACGGCTCGTTGCAGGCCGACGCGTTCCTCTTCGACTACCTGGTCAAGCCCGGCGACGCCGTCGTCGTGGAGCGTCCGACCTATGACCGGACGCTGCTCAACCTGCGGCAGCAGGGCGGCGACGTGCACGCCGTGACGATCCAGCCGGACGGGATCGACACCGACGAGCTGCGCAAGCTGCTCGAGTCGGGGGTGCGCCCCAAGCTGGCGCATATCATCCCCAACTACCAGAATCCGGCAGGTGTGACGCTGTCGCTGGAGAAGCGGCGCGCGCTGCTCGCGCTGGCCGCCGAGTACGGGTTCACCCTCTTCGAGGACGACCCGTACGCGGACATCCGGTTCCGTGGCGAGCCCCTTCCCTCGATGCTCTCTATGGACGAGCACGGCGTCGTGGTGCACGCGTCCAGCTTCACCAAGACGGTCTGTCCCGGCGTGCGCGTCGGCTATCTGGTGGGCCCGGCGCCGCTGATCGCGGACATCGCCAAGCGCGCCACCAACCTCTACATCTCGCCGGGCATGGTCGCGCAGGCGATCGTCCACCAGTTCTGCGTCTCCGGCGATCTCGACCGCTCGATCGCGACCGTCCGCGCCGCCCTCGGCGAACGGGCCTCGGTCCTCGCCGCGTCGCTGCGGGAGCACATTCCCGGTGTCCGTTTCACGGAGCCGGACGGCGGCTACTTCCTCTGGGTCGAGTTCCCGGAGGACGTCGACGTGGACAAGGTCCTGCCGGCGGCGGCGGAGCGTGGCGTCGCGGTGGTCAAGGGGAGCGACTTCCTGATGGAGGGCGGTCGGCACGCGCTGCGGCTGGCGTACTCGGCGGTGACCGTCGACCAGATCGATGAAGGTGTGCGTCGTCTCGCCGCAGCGGTGCAGGCCGTACGCGGCTGACCGGATTCTGTCAGGTTTTTGACAATCGGCCCTTCTGGCTGGTCCGGGGTTCCCCTCGGGCCAGCCAGGGCCGCACAATGCTGCGAGCGTCAATCGCTGTGCGGTTGACCAGGTAGGCACAACCCCCCGCCCCATCGGCGCCGGGTGGCCCGCTCGCACCCCACCCCCCCCCGACGCGACCGGTCCACCCGGCGCCACCCCCGGTTCCGGCGATCTCCCTCCCACGTGGGCGTAAGGTGCAAACCGCGGGGCGACCGGCAAAGGGGAGGCGGGCCATGGCGGAGCAGGTCGACCGTGAGCGGGCCTGGCGCGAGGGCAACAAGGCGCCCCTGTCCCGGGCCTGGTCAGCGCCGGTGCGGGCGGTCACCCGGATCCTCAACTCCGCCGAGGGGCAACAGCGCTTCATCAGTGAGGCCGACGCCGAGGCGGAACGCAGCGCGGTCGTCGACTGTGCGCTGTACATCGACGGGGTGCGTCAGCCGGGCAAATGGCGGCACGACGAGGCGATGGCCGCGGCTCAGCGTGAGCGCAACTCCTTCGTCTGGCTGGGGCTGCACGAGCCGAGCCAGGCCGAGATGGCGGACATCGCCAGCACGTACGGCCTGCACGAACTCGCCGTCGAAGACGCGGTCAAAGCGGAGCAGCGACCCAAGCTCGAGCAGTTCGGTGACGTCAACTTCCTGGTGCTGCGCACGGCGCGGTACGTCGAGCACGACGAGTTGACGGAAAACTCCGAGGTGGTCGAGACGGGGCAGGTCATGCTCTTCATCGGGCGCTGCTTCGTGATCACCGTGCGGCACGGTGACGCCTGCCGGCTGGCTCCCGTCCGCGCCGATCTGGAGCGCAAGCAGGAGCTGATGGTGCAGGGCCCGTGGGCGGTGGCCTACGCGGTGACCGACCGCGTCGTCGATCTCTACCTGGAGGTCGCCGACAAGGTGGAGGTGGATCTCGACACCGTCGAGGCGGAGGTCTTCTCGCGCGACGGCAACGGCAGCATCCAGGGGATCTACCAGCTCAAGCGGGAGCTGGTCGAGTTCAAGCGGACCGTGGTGCCGCTGCAGCGCCCGTTGATGACCCTCACGGCCGAGATAAACGACGAGGTCCCGCACGAGGTGCGGCGTTACTTCCGGGACGTGCAGGACCATCTCACCCGCACCGTTGAGCAGATCAACTCTTTCGATGACCTGCTCAACTCGATCCTCCAGGCGAGGCTGGCGCAGGTCACGGTCGACCAGAACAACGACATGCGCAAGATTGCGGCCTGGGCCGCCATCGCGGCGGTGTGGACGGCGCTCGCCGGCATCTACGGCATGAACTTCGACTACATGCCCGAACTCCATTGGAACTACGGCTATCCCACGGTGCTCGCGGTGATGCTCGGCATCTCGCTGGTGCTCTACCGCTGGTTCCGCCGCAACGGGTGGCTCTGACCGCAGCCGGAAGCGCCGAACGGTCCGCGTGACTCCCGGGTCGCGGGGGCGTGATCCGGTAGTACGACGTATCTGCAGGGCGTCCCGACGGATCGGAGCACCCTGCAGATACGTCCGCGTGATTGCGCCGGACGCCGTGCCGCGGATCAGGTGTGGCTGTTGCGGGAACCGCCACCCGCGTTGCTCGCGACATCGACGGCGAGCGGATCGCCCTGCTTCTTGGTGCCGGTCATCCGGGCCGTCGGCGCGTCGGGCATCGTGAGATCGGCCGTGGCGTCGGTCGAAGCGGTCATCGGCGTGCCGTGCTGCGCCTTGGTAGAGGTCGCGGCGCGCAGCGCGTCGTCGGAGGAGGCGCCCGATGACGGGCCGCCCATCGCCGTCGCGTCGTTCGGCATCGGGCCCGGGCCGCGGCCGGGGTCGTACTCGTCCCACTGCTGCGTCATGCGACGCTTCCGCACGACCGCCCCGGCAGCGCCCACGATGGCGCCCGTGGCCAGGAGCCCGGCCAGGATGGGCCAACGGCGACGCGACATCTGCGACCCTCTCTTCCTCATCAGGCCCGGCTTCTTCGGCTTCGCCTTGCGGGCGACGCCGCCCGCCTGACGGGCACCCTCGGCGGCTGCGATGGCCAGCGGCGCGAGAGCTGTGACGGTCGATTCCCAGCCGTTCGAGGCGCCGTGCCTGAGCCGGTCCGTCGCGGGCGCGACGAGGTCGCGTGCCGCGTGGACGCGAGGGCCGACCGTGGCCCCCACCCCGCTCGCCGCGTGCGTCGCTGCCTGCATGAAGTGATCGAAGCTTTCGCCCAGTTCGCCCTTGATGTGCTCACTATGGGTTTTGCGTCGCCCGATTCCAAACACCGGTCCCCCACCTCCCAGGGTGCTGTTCTTCCTCATCCTCCACCTTTGGATGCCTCCGCAGTGCTGGAACGGGCACATGGGAGGATCCGCATGGAAGCTGACCAACGACAGAGGAGTACCCGTGGCTGAGGCTATCTACGCCACCCTGCACACCAATGTCGGACCGATCCGGCTCGAGCTTTTTCCGAACCACGCGCCGAAGACCGTCCGAAACTTCGTCGAACTCGCGGAAGGCACACGCGAGTACACCGACCCGCGGACCGGGCAGCCCGGCAGCGGTCCCTACTTTGACGGCACGATCTCGCACCGCGTGATCAGCGGTTTCATGATCCAGATGGGTGACCCGACGGGGACCGGCCGGGGCGGTCCCGGCTACAAGTTCGCCGACGAGTTCCACCCCGAACTCCGCTTCGACCGTCCCTACCTGCTCGCGATGGCGAACGCCGGTCCCGGCACCAACGGGTCCCAGTTCTTCATCACCGTGGGCCCGACGCCGCACCTGAACAACCGGCACACGATCTACGGCCAGGTGGCCGACGAGGCCTCGGTGAAGGTGGTCGACACCATCGCCAACGCCCCGACCGACGCCGCCGACCGTCCGCTGAGCGACGTGGTCATCGAGCGCGTCGAGATCGAACGCACCGAGGTCTGATCCGTACAGCGAGATAACCTGGCGCCTATGAACGGACACCGTGTGTGGAGTGGAGTGGCGGCATGAGCGAGTCTCCTCCGACGGCTCCGGTCTGTTACCGCCACACCTCACGCGAGACCTGGGTGCGCTGCACCCGGTGTGATCGTCCGATCTGTCCTGATTGCATGCGCGAAGCCGCGGTGGGGCACCAGTGCCCCGAGTGCGTGGCCGAGGGACGGCGCACCCAGCGGTCGGCCCGCACCGCCTTCGGTGGCGGTGCGGCCGGCCGCGAGGGCTACGTGACCAAGGCGCTGATCGCGATCAACGTGCTGGTCGCGCTGATCGGCGTGGCCGTCTCGGGTGCCGGCGCGCTGATCGGAAACGGGCTCTTCACCGGCGCCGGACCGCTGCAGGCAATCGGCGCGGTGACCGGCGGCCCCTGGACCGTGATCGCCGACGGTCGGGTGGCGCCCGGCGCGTTCCCGGATTTCGGCGCGGTCTATCCGGGCATCGACGACGGCGGCGGCATCTACCGCCTGATTACCGCCATGTTCATCCACTACGGACTGCTGCACCTGTTGATGAACATGTGGGCGCTCTGGGTGCTCGGCCGCAATCTCGAAGCGGTGCTCGGACCGGTCCGGTTCGTCGCCCTGTATCTCCTCGCCGGCCTTGGCGGCAACGTCGCCGCCTATCTGTTGAGCCCCGGCAGTCTGTCCGCCGGGGCGTCGACGGCGGTCTTCGGCCTCTTCGCCGCGTACTTCATCGTCCTGCGCAAGTTGAAGTTGGACACCTCCGCGGTGGTCGGCGTGCTCGTGGTCAACCTGGTGCTGACATTCACGATCAGCAGCATTTCCTGGCAGGGGCACCTCGGCGGACTGGTGGCCGGCGGCCTCACCGCCATCGTTCTGGCGTACGCGCCACGCCCGCACCGCACCCTGATCCAGGCCGCCGGCTGCGGCGCGCTCCTGCTCGTGCTGCTCGCCCTCACCGTCCTGCGCGTGCTCACCCACTAGGCCTGCCGGTCAGCCGGCTCCGGCGCCCTCCCGCACGGCGTGCAGCGCCGCAGCGACTTCGTCGGGCGGGGCGCCGAGGTCGTTCGCGCTGAACAGATACAGCGACTCGCCCGTGTCGATCTCGAGCAACTCCGTGCGGATGCCGAGATGGGGTCGGGTCTGCGCCGAGATCCGTTCGATCTGCGCCCAGGCCAGCCGTCGTCGACCCGCGACGCCGACGGCGACCGTGACCCCGGCGGGGTCGACCGCGAGCCGCACCGGCGAGAGCAGGTCGCGCAGTCCCCACGCGAGCAGCCCGATCGCGGCGAGCGCCGCCAGCCCCAAGCGCACCGGATCCCCGCCGAGCAGCCCGCCGGCGAGCAGGATCAGGACGGCCGCGGTCAGCTTGAGCGCGGGCAGCGCCGGACGCACGCGCCAGCGCCGGGCTGTCCCGTTCGGGTCGGTCTCCACCGGCCAAGAATGCCAGCCGGAGCGGCGCGGTGGCGGTGTGGCGCCGCCGTCGATGAAACCCGAGGGGCGCGCAGCGTGGCCGAGCGACGTAGTATCGGGTCAGCCCAAGTTACCGGGGAGTAAAGATGAGAGACGCGGTCATCGTCGGAGCGGTACGCACCCCGGTCGGGCGGCGTAAGGGCGGCCTGGCCACGGTTCACCCGGTCGACCTCTCGGCACACGTGCTGCGGTCGCTCGCGGAGCGCACCGGCATGGACCCGGCCGACGTGGACGACGTGGTCTGGGGCTGTGTCTCGCAGATCGGTGACCAGGCGTGGAACGTCGGACGCAACGCCGTGCTCGCCGCGGGTTGGCCGGAATCGGTTCCCGGCACCACTCTCGACCGTCAGTGCGGCTCCAGCCAGCAGGCGCTGCACTTCGCCGCGGCAACCGTGATCTCCGGCCAGGCCGACCTCGTCGTCGCCGGCGGCGTCGAGTCGATGACGCGGGTGCCGATGGGCGCGAGCGCGGCCGGTGGGCTCCCCTACGGCGACCAGGTACGCGAGCGCTACCGCGGTGCCGAGGGATTCGCCGCCGATCAGCCGGTCCCGTTCAACCAGGGGGTCGGCGCGGAAATGATCGCGCGGCGCTGGGGCCTCTCGCGGACCCAGCTCGACGAGTTCGCGCTGGCCAGCCACGGCAAGGCGGCCGCCGCGCAGGACGCCGGGGTATTCGACGCGGAGATCGCTGCGGTGGCGGTCGGTGACGGTGGCAAGGTCACGGCCGACGAGGGCATCCGCAGGGACACGTCGCTGACCAAGTTGGCCGAACTCGCGACGCCGTTCCGCGCCGATGGGGTGGTCACCGCCGGCTCCGCCTCGCAGATCTCCGACGGCGCGGCCGCGCTCGCCGTCACGACCTCCGACTGGGCCCGCGAGCACGGTCTGCGGCCGCTGGCGCGAATCCACACGGCGGTCGTCGCCGCCGATGATCCGGTCATCATGTTGACCGCGCCGATCCCGGCCACCGCGAAGGCACTGCGCCGCGCCGGCCTGGGCATCGAGGAGATCGGCGTGTACGAGGTCAACGAGGCGTTCGCCCCGGTGCCGCTCGCCTGGCTCGCCGAGACCGAGGCGGACCCGGAGCGGCTGAACCCGCGCGGCGGCGCCATCGCCCTCGGCCATCCGCTGGGCGGATCGGGCGCCCGGATCATGACGACGATGCTGCACCACATGCGGGACAACGGCATCCGATTCGGTCTGCAGACCATGTGTGAGGGCGGCGGGATGGCCAACGCGACGATCGTGGAACTTCTATAACTGCAATATTCATCGCCGCTTCACCGCGTCATCTCCTGGTGACGCGTCGTTACATGGGCATGGACGTGTTTTCACGAACGTTCCTGCCCGCCGCCGCTGAAGCCGGGGTGGCGATCCCGTCCGTCAGCCGTCACATGCCCGTGTTCCGGCGCTGTGTCGAGTCCGACGACGTGACCGTCCTCGTCACCCGTTGTCTGCGGCCCGATGGTCCAATGCAGGGAGAGTTCCTGCTCCTGCTGACCTACCGTCGGCTGGTCGTGACCCAGGAGACCCGGGTCCTGCACCGACTCCGCCTGCATCTCAACGCCGAACTGCGGCACCTGAGCAACGTGACCTGGAACGCCGATCCACGGATCGGCACCGTCGAACTCGCGGCGACCGCCATCGACGGCGTGCGCGAGCATTTCCACATGAAGGTCAGCCACCCGAAGCAGGTGTGGCATTTCGACGCCCTGCTCACGCATGCGTTCCGGCCCCGCGTCCCGGGCCGGCAGGCCGCGGCGCCCGTCGCGCCCGTGCCGGCGGCAACCGCGCAGCCGACGCGGGAGTTCAGCACCGCCGTCGCCTACTGACGGCGCACCGCGCCGCGCCCACCGCCGCACCGCCCCGGCGGACCGGTCCGCGGGCTTGCGTGGCCCGTACACAACCCGAACACACCGGTGACATCGGACGGCCGACGGATCGGCCATCATGGGCCGCATGACCACGGAGCAGCAGCAACGGGGCCTGGTCCTGGTCGTTGAGGACGAACGGTCCATTGCCGACCTGGTACGGATGTATCTGGCCCGCGACGGGTTCGGGGTGCACGTCGAGCACGACGGCGCGGCTGGGCTCGCAGCCGCCCAGCGGTTACGTCCGGTCGCCTGCGTGGTCGACATCGCGCTGCCCGGCATCGCCGGCACCGAGCTGTGCCGTCGACTCCGGGAGAACGGCGACTGGACGCCGGTGATCTTCCTGACCGCCCGCGACGACGAGGTCGACCGGATCGTCGGACTGGAACTCGGCGCCGACGACTACGTCACCAAGCCGTTCAGCCCCCGGGAACTCGTCGCCCGGGTCCGCGCCGTGCTGCGGCGCACCGCCGGCCCCCCGCCCGGAACGCAGCCGGCACGGGCCGTCGGCGGGGTGACGCTCGATCCGCTGCGCCGGGCGGTCACCGTCGGCGGCGCCCCGGTCCACCTCACCTCCACCGAGTTCGATCTGCTCGCCCATCTGATGAGCCGGCCGGGACGGGTGTTCACCCGGGAGGAACTGCTCGCCAGCGTGTGGGGCTACGCCTCGCACAGCGGCACCCGCACAGTCGACGTCCACGTCGCCCAGGTGCGCGGCAAGCTCGGCGCCGCCGCGACGCTCATCCGCACCGTACGCGGCGTCGGGTACGCGTGCGATGAGTGAGGCGCGGGGCGCTCGGAAGGACCTCACGGTCCCGTTGCAGGTGATCCGGGAGCGACGCGTGGCGAGCGGCGGGCCGCTCCGCTTCGGCCGTACCCTGACCGCCCGTGCCGTGCTCGTGGCGTGCGCGGTGGCCCTGGTGTCGGTGCTCGTCACCCTGCTCGTCGCCGTGCCCCTCGCGGCGCGCACCGCGGAGCGTCAGGCGCGGGAGGCGCTCGGCGCGCAGGCCCGGCTCACCGCCGAGCTGCTCCGGTTCCGCCTCGACCGCGGCCGGGCCAACGACGAGGAGCGCCTGATCCGGCAACTGCGCAAGCAGGGCATCGAGGCGTATCTGATCCGGGACGGCACACCCGACCGTCCCGGCCTGCCACCCCAACTCGTCGACCGGGTCGCCGCCGGTCAGCCGGCCTCCGGTGTCCGGCTCGTCGCCGGCACGCCGTCGATCGTCGAGGGACGCCCGTTGACCGGCGGCAGCGGTGTGGTGCTGGCCCGTCCGCGGGCGAGCGGACTGTGGTGGCAGGTCGCCCGGAATCTCTGGCTGCCGCTCCTCGGCGGCCTCACCGCGGGCGTCGTCGCGGGGACGTTGCTCGCCCGCCGACTGGCCCGACCGATCCGCAACGCCGCGACGGCCGCCGCACGGTTGCGGGCCGGCGACCGGAACGTGCGGCTGCCCGTCGAATCACCGGCCGAGGCGGCGGACCTCGCCGACGCCCTCAACGCGCTCGCCGCCGCCCTGGCGACCAGCGAGGGGAGGCAGCGCGAGTTTCTGCTCTCCGTTTCGCACGAACTGCGCACCCCGTTGACCGCGATCCGGGGCTACGCCGAGGCGCTGGCCGACGGGGTGATCGGCCCGGAGGGGACGCCCCGGGCGGCGCAGACGATGCTCGCCGAGGCGGAACACCTGGACCGGCTCGTCAGCGACCTGCTGGCGCTGGCCCGGCTGGAGGCGGCCGACTTCCCGCTGGAGCCGGCGCGGGTGGACCTGACGCAGTTGGTGGCCGACGCCGCCGAGGCGTGGGGGGCGCGGTGCGCCGCGGTGGGGGTCGTGCTCGGTACCGAGATCGCGGGCGGGCCCGTGCCGGCGTACACCGATCCGGGGCGGACCCGGCAGGTCATCGACGGTTTGCTGGAGAACGCGCTGCGGGTCGTGCCGCCGGGCGCGCCTGTGGTGCTCGCGGTGCGTCCGCCCGGGCCGGACGGGACAGCGGTGATCGAGATCCGGGACGGCGGCCCGGGATTCACCGACGACGACCTGGCGGTGGCGTTCGAGCGGGGCGCGCTGCACCAGCGCTATCAGGGGATACGCAAGGTCGGTAGCGGACTGGGGCTCGCACTCGCCGCCGGGCTGGTCCGGCGGTTGGGGGGTCGGATAGCGGCGGACCACTCTCCGGAGGGGGGCGCCCGGTTCACCGTCTCGCTCCCGTCCGCCCCGTGAACCGGCTCTTACCTGATCCGTACACGGGGCTGACCGGGTGCTCGTGCGGCGGCGGGAGGCTGGGCGCACACCCGACGAGAGGGAGATCGATGAGACGTTTCGGAGTCGTCACGACGACGGCGCTGCTCGCGGCGGTGGGCGCGCTGGGACTGACCGGTTGCGGTGCGGCGGGAGGGCCGGCGCGGCTGGCGGAGGATTCGATCGAGGTGGTCGCGGCGATGGGCGCCGAGGGCCAGGCGCTGGCGGCGATGGGGTTCGACGCGAACGACATCTCGCCCGATCAGTCCGTCGCCACCGAGCCGGTCGCCGCGCCCGCCGGGTCCGCCAGCGCCGAGCCGGCCAACGAGCAGAAGGGGGAGCGGAAGCGCCACCGCGCGCGTGTCCTCCTGCGGAAGAACACGCTGCACGGCGAGGCCGTCGTGCAGACCAAGGACGGGTCGAAGACGGTGGCCGTCCAGCGCGGCACGGTGACGGCGATCGACGGCAGCACGATGACCGTCAAGTCCTCGGACGGCTTCACCATCACCTGGACCTTCGGCGACAACCTCCGCGTGGTGGAGCATCGGGTCGCGGTGAAACCCGATCAGGTAAAGGCCGGCACCGTGGTCGGCGTCGCGGGGACCAAGGACGGCGACAAGACCAGTGCCCGTCTGATCGTCATTCCGAAGAAGAAGTAACCGGCCGAACGTCGTCCGGCTCGACCTGCGCCGGGCCGGACGGCCTTCGCTGCTGACGACCACCCCGGCGTTGCATCCGCGCATGGCTGCGGGGGCTGCGCCCGCCGCCGGAACGTCGGGGGAAGGCGTCCGATCGGTGGTCGGGCGAATGGGCCGCGGCTCACCAGGCTACGCTAGAGCTGATTTGTCGTCAGCCCGTGGAGATTCCCGTGAAGCTCTCGATCCTCATGCCGGTCTACAACGAGGAAGAACGCATCGCGGATGCCCTCAAGCAGGCGCTGGCGGTCGACTACCCGTGCGAGATCGAACTGCTGGTCGTCGACGACGGCAGCCGCGACGGCACCAGCGAGGTCCTCGGTCGCACCGATGACGCCCGGGTGCGCGTGATCACGCACCCGCGCAACGCCGGCAAGGGCGCGGCGATCAAGACCGCCGTCGACAGTGCCGACGGCGAATACATGGTCATCCTCGACGCCGACCTCGAGTACGACCCGCAGGACATCCCGAAGCTGCTCGACCCGGTTCTCGACGGGCGGGCCACCGTCGTCTACGGCAACCGCACCTTCGGCAGCCACAGCGCCTACAGCTTCTGGTACGTCATGGGCAACAAGGGCGTCACGATGGCCGCCAACGTGCTGTTCAACTCCTACATCGGCGATCTGGAGACCTGCTTCAAGTTGATGCCGGTCGCCCTCTACCGCTCGCTGGAGATCCACTCACGCGGTTTCGGCATGGAAGCCGAGGTCACCGGCAAGCTGCTGCGGCGCAAGATCCGCCCCTACGAGGTGCCGATCAGCTACCGCGCGCGGGGTCGCGAAGAGGGCAAGAAGATCACCTGGAAGGACGGCGTCGAGGCGCTGTGGATCCTGGGCCGCGAGCGCGCCCGACGCCGCACGGTCACCCCAGGAAACCGCTGATCGACCGCCGCAGACCGGTGGCGTCCAGCCCGTGCCACCGGTCGTGGTCTGCCGGCGTTCCGTAACGGTGCAGGTCGGTGCGGCCCACGCCGAGGCTCAGCAGCCGGTGCGGCCGGTCCGCCAACGCCTCCGTGATGACGTGGCTCGACGTGCCGGCCAGGTACGGCTCGACGAGGATCACGTCCTGTCCGGCGAGCGCGCGCAGGCCGACGACGTCCAACGGTCGGGGCGTGTGCGTGTACGCGACCGTCACATCCAGCCCCTCGACCGCCTCGAGCAGCGGATCGAGCAGTGGCCCGACCACCACCACGAGCGGCCCGCCGATCCGGCCCTGCCGCAGCACCCGGAGCGTCCCGTCCCCGATGTGCGCAACCGCGTTGCGTGCGGTCGTCAGCCGCAGGTAGACCGGTTCGTCGTGCCCCGCCGCGGCGCGCAGCAGCGGCGCCACCTCCGCCGGATGCCCGGGCACATGCACCGTCCAGCCGCTCAGTGTGTCGAAGAGCGCCACGTCCCCCGGTGACATGTGCGTGCGTCCCATCTGCGATCCGTCGTACGAGGCGCCGACGCTGACCAGCACCGCACCCACGCCCTGGTGATTGAGATCCAGCTTGATCTGCTCGTACGCCCGGTCGACGGTGAACGGCGCGTAGGAGTGCACGATCGGCCGGAGCCCGGTCAGCGCCAGCCCGCCGGCGACGCCGAGCATCAGTTGCTCGCGGATGCCGACGTTGAGCACCCGGTCCGGATGCCGCCGGGCGGCCGTGTCGAAGCTCGCGGCCGAGATGTCGGCGAGGACGAGCGCCGTGCGCGGGTCCTCATCCAGCAGCGTCGCCGCGGTGTCGATGAACGTGTCGCGCATGGTCACTCCTTGGGGGCGACGACCGCGACGACGACGTGCGGCCGGTGGTTGTCGTGCGCGGTCAGTGCGGCTTCGATGGCGTCGTGGTCGCGGCCGTCGACGGTGCGGGCGCTCCATCCGTTGACCGTGAAGCGGCTGGCGATGCCGCCCGGCCAGCCGTGGGTGGCGGATCGGTTGTCGATGACGATCGCGGTGAGGCTCCCCAGCCCGGTGGCCCCGGCGTACGCGACCGCCTCGTGGTTGGAGCCCTCGTCGAGTTCGGCGTCGCCGAGCAGGACGTACACGCGGGGGTCGGTCAGGTCCTGGGCCCGCAGCCCGAGGACCGTGCCGACGCCGAGTCCGAGGCCGTGGCCGAGCGACCCGGAGCCGATCTCGACGCCGGGCACGAGTAGCCGGTCGGGGTGGTGGCCGAGGCGGCTCTGCGGTCCGGCGAGGTCGTCGAGCCAGGTCTGCGGGATGAAGCCCTTGGCGGCGAGGACCGCGTAGTAGGCGGCCGGCCCGTGACCCTTGGAGAGCAGGAACCGGTCCCGCTCCGGGTCATCGGTGCGATCGGGCGCGACCCGCAGGATCCGGTCGTAGAGCACCCAGAGGACGTCGAGGGTGGAGTGCGCGCTCGGACCGTGTTTCTCGTCGCCGGTGATCCGGCGCAGCAACGGACCGAGCGCGGCGGCGCTGTCGGTGGCTGTCGTGACGCTCATGCGGATAGCCTGCAAGTTAAAGCGCACTTCAGATCAAGGCGACGTGATGCATGAATCTCTGACCATCGGCGATTTGGCCGCCCGCTCCGGGGTGGCCCCCTCCGCACTGCGCTACTACGAGCGGCTCGGACTCATCCGTGCCGGGCGCACGACCGGCAACCAGCGCCGCTACGAGCGGTCGGAGCTGCGCCGGGTGTCGTTCATCCGGATCGCGCAGCAGGTCGGGGTCTCGCTGGAGGAGATCCGCGAGGCGCTCGACTCGCTGCCGGAGTCGCGTACGCCGAGCAAGGGCGACTGGGCGCAACTGTCGGCGCGGTGGCGCTCGCGGCTGGACGAGAAGATCGGTCTCCTCACCCGGCTCCGCGACGACCTGACCGGTTGCATCGGCTGCGGCTGCCTGTCACTGCAGCGGTGCAGCCTCTACAACCCGGCCGATGCCCTGGCCGCGGAGGGGGCCGGCCCCCGCATCCTGCTCCGGGCCCCGGCCCCCGTCCCCGCTCGCACCGAGAGCTGATCACGCGGTGGTGAGGAGCACCTTGCCGAGGTGGTCGCTGGACTCGACGATCCGGTGGGCCTCGGCGGCCTGCGCCATCGGCACCCGACGGTCGACGATCGGGCGGACCGTTCCCGCGCCGACGAGCGGCCAGACCAGCTGGTGCACCCCGCGTACGATTTCCGCCTTCTCCTCGACGGGGCGCGCGCGCAGGGTGGTCGCGTGCACCGACCCCCGCTTGGCCATCAGCGCGCCGAGGTTGAACTCGGCCTTGCGCCCGCCCTGGAAACCGATGATGGCCAGTCGTCCGCCGACGGCCAGGGCGTCGATGTTGCGACCGAGGTAGGCGCCGCCGATGATGTCGAGGATGACGTCCGCGCCGCCGGCGATCCGGTTCGTCTCCGCGACGAAGTCCGTGCTCGTGTAGTCGATGGTGTGGTGCGCGCCCAGCTCGCGGAGCCGATCGTGCTTGCCGGCGCGCGCGGTGGTGATCACCGTGGCGCCGAGCGCGGCGGCGAACTGGATGGCGAACGTGCCGATCCCGCTGCCCCCACCGTGCACGAGCAGGGTCTCCCCCTTACTCAGCCCGGCGAGCTGCACGACGTTGGACCACACCGTGCAGGCCACCTCGGGCAGCGCTGCGGCATCGGCGAGACTCACCCCGGCGGGGACCGGCAACAGCTGCCCCGCCGGGACGGCCACCTTCTCGGCGTAGCCGCCGCCGGCCAGCAGCGCGCAGACCTCGTCACCCACCCGGTGGTCGACCACATCGGGGCCGACCGCGCTGATCACCCCGGAGCATTCCAGACCCGGGTACGCGGGCGCGCCGGGCGGTGGCGGATAGTGCCCCTGCCGCTGCAGGAGGTCGGCGCGGTTGACGGCGGAGGCGGTGACGTCGATGACCACCTCGCCCGGGCCGGGTCGCGGGTCTGGCACCTGCGCCCAGACCAACGCGTCGGGTCCACCGGGCTCCGGGATGGTGATGGCATGCATGACTGCGGCTTACCCCTCTCGCCCACCGGGCACTCCGTGACGCGCCGCCGGTGCGGGCGCGCGGCCATGGCAGACTATGCACGGCGGCGGATGCCCGGTGGCGGGGGTCCGTGGCTGCCAGGAGGGCTCGCCTAGTGGCCGATGGCGCTGGTCTTGAAAACCGGTAGGGCGGTAACCCCGTCCTCGTGGGTTCGAATCCCACGCCCTCCGCGGTTACCCGCACGCGCGTCGGGGGAGATAAGCCGCTGCACGTCCGTTTACGGAAGGATTGCAGCATGAGTCTTGAGCGTCCCATCGCCCCCGATCCGTACGATCTACTCCCGCCTGTCCCGTCGTTCGAGCTGACCAGCGAGGACGTCCAGGACGGGCAGCCGATGGATGCCGTGTTCGCGCACGACAGCGTCGGCGGCGACAACGTCTCACCACAGCTCGCCTGGTCGGGTTTCCCGTCGGAGACCCGTAGTTTCGTGGTCACCTGCTTCGACCCGGACGCGCCGACCGGCAGCGGCTTCTGGCACTGGGTGCTGGTCGATCTGCCGACGTCGGTCACCCAACTGCCCCGTGGCGCCGGCAGCGACGCGAGTGGCGGCGCCTTCTCCGTGCGCAACGACTACGGTGACCGGGCGTACGGCGGAGCGGCGCCGCCGCCGGGCGACCGTCCGCACCGGTACGTCTTCGCCGTGCATGCCCTCGACGTGGACGAACTTGCCGTGACGCCCGAGGCGAGCCCCGCCTACGTGGGCTTCAACCTGGCCTTCCATACGCTGGCGCGCGCGACGTTGCGCCCGACGTACCAGGTCAAGGACTGACGCACGGCCCTCGCGGTCCCCGGTGCCCCTGCGGTGCCGGGGACCTGCCGTATCCGGCGGACGTGAGGATGTCTCGCAACTCTAGCGCGACCGGCTCGTCAAATGTGGCCATTAGCCCAGACTTTTGCTGTTTTTTCGTAAGCCCCTGATAAGTCGGCTAACTGCCAATTTGATCAAGAATCTGGAAGGCATCATGTGTGCTGACCTACCGATTCGCCGGGGTAGCGCGCTGTTCCGTCATCCAGTACCGCGCTCCCTCCTGCGCATGATCTCCGGAGGCGATAGCGATATGGGCACCAGATGCTCGGTGAGGCTGCGCTCGTTATGACGACCCCGAACCTGGGCGGATCGCCCGGCATCGACACAGAGGATCAGGCGCTGGAGACGGTGACGACATCAGGGGATGGCGCGAAGCCGCTGAAGATCATCGTCAAGGCTCTCGGCGGTCGGCAGCAGCAGGTTCCGGAGCGCCCCCGGGCGCAGGCGGCACCCGAACCGGATACGCGGCCGCGCCGACGGTGGCCGCAGGACGTCGCCGCGGTCTCGACCTTCGTCGTCCTCGCGTTCTGGGTCACCGCCCGGATCTGGCGTCACCCGTCGCACGGTGTCCGGGACAACCGGATGGACCAGGCATTCTTCGAATGGATGCTGGCCCATGGCGCGCGCGTCGTCACCGATTTCTCCTATCCATTTGTTTCCAAACAGATGAACGTGCCCGACGGCGTGAATATGATGGCGAACACCTCGGTGCTGGGCATTTCTCTGCCGATGACGCCGGTGACGCTTCTTTTCGGTCCGCACGTGTCCTTCAATGTGTTTCTCACCGGAGCCCTGATCGCGACCGCGGTGTCCTGGTATTTCGTGCTGTCCCGGTTCATCGTCCGGTCCCGGGTGGCCGCCTGGATCGGGGCGGTCTTCTGCGGGTTCGCGCCGAGTATGGTGTCGCACGCGACCGGACACCCCAACATCGTGTCGCAGTTCCTCGTCCCAGTGATCATCTGGCGTACGTTCGCGCTCCGCGAGCACGGTCGCTGGCTCCGTAACGGATTGCTGCTCGCGCTTCCGATCGTCTGGCAGGCGTTCATCAACCTCGAGATCCTGCTCCTGACCGCCGTCGGGCTCGGCCTCTTTCTCGGCACCCTCGTCCTGCTCCGACCCGAACTGCGCAAGGACCTCCGGCCGTTCGTGGCCGGGCTCGTCGTCGCGGCGGCGGTCGCCGGCACGCTGCTGGCCTACCCGATCTACGTGCAGTTCTTCGGTCCGCAGGCCTATCACGGCCTGCCGCCCGACATCCGCCGGTACGGCGCCGACCTCGCCTCGTTCGTGGCGTTCTCGCGGGAGTCGATCGGCGGCAGCCCCCGCTCCGCGGCCGGGCTGGCGCAGAATCCGACCGAGGAGAATGCCTTCTTCGGCTGGTCACTGGTCATCCTCACCGGTGCGATCGTGCTGTGGCTGCGGCGTACCCCCGCGGTGCTCGCCCTGGCCGTGGTCGGCCTGGTCTTCGCGGTGTTCTCGCTCGGCCCGGAGATCCGGTTCGACGGTCAGAAGACCGGGATCCCGTCCGCGTGGCGGCTCATGCTGAACGTGCCGGTGCTCAATTCGGCGGTGCCGACCCGATGGGCGCTGGCGATCGCGCCCGTGGTGGGTCTCCTGCTCGCCCTCGCATGGGAGCAGACCCGTTCGCTCGCCCGGCGCAATCCCAACGTCTCGGGGCAGATCCGGTTCGCGACGGCCGCCGGGCTCGCCATGGCGCTGGTGCCGATCGCGCCGACCGCGCTGCCGAGCGTGAAGCTGCCGAAGACCCCGGACTTCATCACGGCCGGCACGTGGAAGCAGTACGTCGGAGAGGGCGAGACGGTCTGCCCGCTGCCGATGCCGTCGCTCGCCTACTCGGATCCGCTGCGCTGGTCGGCGCAGACCGGCCTGGACATGCCGATCCCGCGCGGCTATTTCCTCGGCCCGCGCCGCGATCCGAAGAAGCCGAACGACCGGACCGCGCTCTTCACCGCGCCGGCCCGTCCGACCTCCACCGTCTTCGCCTCGATCCAGCGCTCCGGACAGATCCCGATTGTCACCCAAGGGCTGCGGGCCCAGGCGCGCGAGGATCTGCGCTACTGGCGCTCCGCGGTCGTCATCCTGGCGCCACAGAAGCACTCCGAGGTGCACCGGCGGACGATGACGGAGCTCATCGGGATCCAGCCCACGTGGATCGGCGGCGTGTGGGTCTGGGACGTGCGGCCGCTGGTGCGATGAACCGAGCGCAGGGCGGCAGTCGGGTCAGGCGACCCGGCTGCCGCGGCGTCAGGACGGGCGGATGCAGCAGCCCGAGCAGACCTTCGGCTCGGGAAGCGTGAACGCGAGGCAGCACGTCTTGCGCTGCACGGTCAGCTCGCCGGTCGGGCCGGGCACGAGCTCGATCAGGTCGTCGACCTCGAGGGCGGTGAGCAGCGCACCGATGTTCTGCAGGGTGCGACCGGGCAGCACATCGGCGGCGCGCAGCACGCCGTACGCGACCCCGGACGCCAGCGAGCCGAGCAGCGTGCGCGCCCCGAGCCGGACCTGGTCCTGGATCGCGTCGAGCAGCGGGGCGAGGTGCCCGTCGAGCATCGAGGCGCGCAGAACCCGCAGCAGTTCGGCCTCGTCGGCGACGACGCGGACCTCCGGCAGCCCGGAGAGGGCCAGCGGGTCGGTGGGGAGCACCGCGACGGTGGTGGAGCGGCGCAGGCCGAGCGTGAGCAGCGGACGATGGTCGTCGAAGTGGACCATGACGTCGGACGCGTTCAGCAGCGGCACCCGCCGGGCGGACGCCCAGCCGAGCACACCGGGCAGCGCCAGCCAGTAGGTGTAGGACTTCCAGGCCAGCGCGGCGGCCGCGTGGGGTGAGGCCTGCCACCGGTGCTTGGCGGCGTCGAGCAACTCCGGGAGCCGGGTGCCGTCGACGAGCCGCGTGGCGGGGATCCAGCCGTATTCGTCGTCCACCAGCAGCCCCGGCGCGAGGCCGGGCAGATCGTCCGTGCCGAACATGGCGCGCAGGGTCGCCGTGACCGGCGCGAGTGGCGCGGCCGTGTGCGCGGGGTTGATCAGGGCGGTCACGCGCGCACGCCGACCGTGGCGGTGGCGTTGGCCGAGGCGGACTGCGCGGCCTGGCCCGGAGAGCGCCGGGCCTGCTTGCGGTTCATCGCTGTCACCTCGACCCATCCTCCTGATGTCGCCCGACCGCCACCTTAGCCTGCTAAGCCTAACCTAACCAGAGGTCGGACGAAAAATCGTTCCCTCTGCCTCTCGATGGTTTGTCCGCAGCTCGGGGGCGTTCTGGCGCTGGATACCCGTGGCCGCCATCGGCTAACCCGGCGCGAAGGCCCGGGGAGGGGACACGGTGGCGATGAGCCGGTGCGTACGAGATGACCTAAAGTATCGGCAACATCGCTGAACGTGGTAAGTCTGTGCGGCTTTGTCAAGGCGTATGTCGGTAACGCGCCACTTCTGCCGCAGCCGATCGGCCGGAAAGCACACTGAGTTTCCCGGCTGAGGGGACATGTCATGACCACGTCGCCCATCGAACGGGCCGCTGACACGTTCGCGGCGGAACTCGCCCAGCGGCGGGTGGAGCGAGGCATGAGCAAGAAGCAGCTCGCCGCCCGAATGGGCTTCGACCCCTCCTACATCAGCCACGTGGAGGGACGCCGGCACCGCCCGACGGAGGACTTCGCGCGCAGGGCGGAGGCAGTGCTCGCCACGGGCGGCGCGATCTGGCAGCGCTTCCGGGAGTACGACCAACTACGCCGGGTCCGGATCGGTCCGCCTCCGCACCGCGACCCGCCCGTTCCCGAGCACTGGTTGCCTCCGGGGACCGGGCTGATCGTGGAGCAGGAGGAGGCATCCCTCTCCTACCAGGACGGCGTCTACCGCTGCGTCGTGCGGCGTTCCCTCTACAACGCCGGCACCGAGCCGGTCACCCGCTATCTGATCAGGGTGGCCGTCGACCGCTACCCACAGGACCCGGAACGCTCCAACCGGCACCACCGCCACCACCCGCTCAGCTTCGCCGAGCTCGACCTGCGCGCCTACTGCGGCGAGCCGGGCGCGCGGGAGCCGATGGAGTGGCGCAAGAAGCACGACCGGGACGCGTTCAAGGAGGTGTGGCTCCTCTTCGAGAACTCCGACGGGCGATTCCCCCTCTACCCCGGTGAACGGGCGCCCATCGAATACTCGTACACGGTCGGACAGGAGAAGTGGGGACAGTGGTTCCAGCGGGCGATCCGGGTGCCCACCCGGCAGATGACCGTGCGGCTGGACTTCCCGCTCACCCTCGATCCGCAGGTGTGGGGGGTGGAGACGTCGCTGTCGTCCGAGGAGGCGCCGCTGCGCACGCCGCTGGCCCGGTACGACAAGAACGGGCGCGCCGTCTTCGAATGGTTCACCGAGGCGCCGCCGCTCAACGCCCGTTACCGGCTGGAATGGCGGTTCCGGGCCAGTCCCGACGCGCTGCCGGCATCCACCGCCGCAGCGTCGGGCGGCGCCCGCGCCAGCGATCGGATGCGGTCGGCGGGGATCGTGCAGCGCGGCGCGGAGTTGTTGCGGCAGCCGGCCCGCCAGTTCGATCTCCCGCGCGACGAGCACACCGCGCTCGACGCCGTGGCCCGACTGCGCGACACCCTCGAACGCCTCGACGAGCTGCACCCGTTCAGCAAGGGGGTCGGCCTCGCCGCGCCACAGGTCGGGCTGCCGTGGGCGGCCGCCGTGGTCCGCCCGCCGGACCGTGCGGTCGAGCCGCTCGTCCTGCTCAACCCCCGGATCGTCGATGCCTCGCTGGAGACGGACGAGAAGTACGAGGGCTGCCTATCCTTTTTCGATGTGCGCGGCTTGGTGGTGCGGCCGCTGCGGATCGACGTCGAGCACGCCCGCTGGGACGGTGGCCGGCAGATCACCTCGTTCGAGCAGGCGATGGCGCGGTTGGTGGCTCACGAGATCGACCATCTTCAGGGGCGGCTGTACACCGACCGGATGGCGCCCGGGGAGCCGCTGATCCCGGTCGAGGAGTACCGCGACGCCGGCCACGCGTGGCGGTACTGACCCCCGCCGGCGTCCCTTGCCTTGCCCGCCCTGCTCACCGGAGTGGGGACCCTGGCTGGCGGATAAGCGGGCTTTATCCGCGCGCAAGATCCCCACTTGGCCAATCAGAAGTGGGCTATCCGTCGCCGAAGGTGTCGTACTTGATGCGGATCGACGGGACCTGGAGTTCGGCCAGCGTCCGCAGCGTGGCCTTGACCATCGGCGTCGAGCCGGAGACGAAGAAGTCGTGCTCGTTCCACGGGCCGTACCGCGCCACGACGTCGGAGATGTTGCCCTGCTCGCCGCTGAACCCCGGATCGTCGCTGCACGCCGGCACCACGGTCAGCCACGGGTAGCGCGCCGCCAGCTTGGTCAGCTCATCCAGGTCGTAGAGGTCGTCGCGGTCCTTCGCGCCGTAGAACACATGCACCCAGCGGGTCCGGTTGTAGCGGGTCAGCTCATCGATGATCGCCTTGATCGGGGCGAAGCCGGTGCCGCCCGCCACGCAGACGATGTCGCGGGTGGACTGACGGTCGAGCGTCAACGAGCCCATCGGGGCGGCCAGCCGCAGCAGGTCGCCGGGCTGCACGCGGCGTACCAGCGCGCTCGACACCCAGCCGGCGCCGAGCGCCCGGACGTGGAACTCGAGGACGTTCTCCTCGTTCGGCGCGTTCGCCATCGAGTAGGTCCGCCACAGTCGCGGCTGGTAGCGCGGCACCTCGACGCTCACGTACTGCCCGGCCCGGAAGTCCAGCGGGTGCTGCAGGGGACGGCAGGTGAACACCGCGATGTCGCGGCTGCGCCGCTCGTGGGTGAGGACCTGGGCGTGCCAGAACGGGGGGTTCGGGTCCTCCTCGGCGCCGGCGATCATCTTGCGCGCGATCATGTCGTACGCGTCGATCCACGCCTGGTCGTACTCGATGCTCCACTGCTCGCCGGCGAACGTGCGGAACGCCTCCAGCAGCGCGTCCCGGACCACGTCGTAGTGCTCGGGCGCCACGTGGAACTTGCGATGGTCCCGCCCGAGCGCGCGCAGGTACTCGTCGAACCGCTCCGGGTCGCCGACCGTCTGCACCGCGGTGACGATCGCTCCGAGCAGTCGGGCCCGCTGCACGTCCATCTGCACGGGGAAAAGATCGCGCAGGTGCGGGTTGGACAGGAACATGCGTGCGTAAAAGTAGCCGGCGACCTTGTCTTGTTGTTCCTCGACGAGGGTCCAGCTCTCTTTTAGTAGCCGTGAGAGGTTACCCATTGACGCCCTTTTCGTGACGGCACGCGGCGTCATGCCAGCGTGACTGAGCGGTGATCGGGTTTCGATCCCTGGGTGTGTGGCCATGCCCTGTGCACGCGACTTTAAGAGTGCCGCATCGTGGGTCTGCCACCGTCGCACATGGTGTGCGACATTGTTCCACGTTGCCTGGCGGGTGCCCATGACCTGTGCCAACGTGGGCCACGTGTGGTTATGCCCTGGGCACGTTTAGTGATGGTTGTCACGGTGGAATTCGGAGGATGCATGGAGCGCAGTCAGCTTGTTCACCTGCCGGGCTCGGCGGGTGAACACGTGCTGCAACAGCAGTACGGCACGAACGAGCGAGCTGAGCGCTTCTACGAGCAGCAGGTCCTCGACCACCTGAATCCTCGGATGCGCGAGTTCGTCGGCCGACAGGAGATGATGTTCGTCGCCACGGCCGACGCGCAGGGTGAGTGTGACAACACATTCCGGGCCGGTCCGCCCGGCTTCGTCTACGTCATCAGCGAAAAATGGCTCGCCTGGCCGGAGTACCGGGGCAACGGAGTCATGGCGAGTCTCGGCAACATCAGTGAGAACGCCCATGTCGGACTGCTGTTCGTCGACTTCGTGCGTGACGTCATCGGACTCCACGTCAACGGGCGCGCCAAGATCGTCGAAGATGACGTGATGCGCTCCGACGTGCCGCACCTCCCCATCGACCCCGTGCCGGGGCGCCGTGCCGAACGGTGGGTGCTCGTGCGGGTCGAAGAGGCGTACATCCACTGCTCCAAGCACATCCCCCGACTCACCAAGGCGCCGCAGGGCCGGGCCTGGGGCACCGACGACGCGAAACGCAAGGGCGGGGACTTCTTCGCCGCGAAGGGCACCCCCCGCTCCCGGTCACCGCTCGACTGACCCGTCGGGCAGAGTGGTGCGGTGACCGTCGATCTCGGCAGACCGCTGCCCCGCGCCGCCCTGCGCACCGAGGTGCTCCTGGTCCTCGGGGTGTCCCTCGCGCAGTCGGCGGTCTACGCCACGGTGACGCTGATCGCGCGGCTGACCGCCGCGCGGCCGCTGGCGGAGCAGACCGCGACCCTCAACGCCTCCCAGTCGCCCCGACCGGGGCTGGACCTCACGTACCAACTCCTCGGCATCTTCTTCGCCCTGGTGCCGGTGCTCCTCGCCGTACATCTGCTCAACCGGGACCGCGGCGACGCGCGAGCACTCCTCGGCCTCGATGCCCGACGGCCCGGCTTCGACCTCGCCTGGGGCGCGGCCCTGGCCGGCGGGATCGGGCTTCCGGGACTGGCCCTGTTCTGGCTCGCCGCGCGGCTCGGCATCAACGCCAGCCTGGTGCCGGCCGGTCTGCCCCAGCTGTGGTGGACGGTGCCCGTGCTGGTCCTCGCCGCCGCGCAGAACGCCGTCCTGGAGGAGATCGTGGTCGTCGGTTATCTCATGACCCGACTCCGCGACCTGGGCTGGCGGATCGGCGCCGTGATCGCGGCGAGCGCGTTGCTGCGCGGCTCCTACCACCTGTACCAGGGGTTGGGCGCCTTCGTGGGTAATGCGATCATGGGCGCCGTGTTCGCGCTGTTCTTCCTCCGGACCAAGCGTGTACTGCCCTTGATCGTCGCGCACACGTTGCTGGATGTGGTGGCCTTCGTGGGCTACGCGCTGCTGCCCCGCGACTGGTTCAGCTGGCTCTGACCCGGTAGCGCGCGACAGCCCGCGCCGCGAGCCGCTCGGCCGCGGCCGAGTCGCCCGCCGCCGCCGCGAGCGGCGCGGCGCCCGGCAGCAGCCGGCTGGCCACACGCAGCGCCAGCCACCCGCCGGCCTGCGCGGCGAGCGGCGCCGCCAGCCGCCAGACCGCCTCCGCGGCCCGGTGCAGCGGCGGGTCACCGGCGTGCGGAGCGGCCACGGCCGCCACGAGCGCCGCCCGGGCCACCTCCTCGTCGGGATGCACCTGGGTCAGCACCAGCAGCTCGACGGCGCGGTCCGGATGTGCCGGGTCATGCCCGTAGGCCGCGGCGAGATGCAGCACCAGTCCGGCCTGCGTCCAGGCCACCGCCGCCAGTTCGGCGAGGGGCGCGAGCAGGCCGGCCGTCGCCGAGAGGGCGCCACCCGCACCGGCCAGCCGGATGAACCGCCGGGTGGCGAGCCGGGCGAGTCCGTCGGGGGTCGCCCCCGGGTAGCTCGCGCGGGTCTCCTCGGCCCAGGCGTGGGCGTGCGGCGCGAGGGCGCGGACGGCAGCGAGGGTCAACAGTTCCGGGGCGAAACCGGGATGGGCCAGCAGCCGCCGGGCCGTCGGCGGTGCCGGCACATCCTCGGGTACGCGACGCGCCGGCACGACGGTCGCCGGTGGGGTCTCCGGCGTCGCCGCCCTGCTCGCGGGTGCGGCCTTCTCCGGGACGGCGGCCTTCGGCGGCGCCGCCTTCTTCGCGGGCGTCGCCTTCTTCACACCGGCCGCCTTCTTGGCGGGGGTTGCTGTGTTCCCGGCGGCTCCCCTCGCCACCGGTGCCTTCTCGGCACCGGCCCGTTTGGCGGCAGCCTTCTTCGGCGCGGTCCTCTTCGCCCCGCCCTGGACGGGCTCGGCGACCGGCTCGTTCGCGCCCGAGGGCTCGGGCGGGACGGCCGGTTGCAGGGCGGCCTTCGCGGGTCCGACGGGCTGCCCATCTGGGCGCTCCTCGGCTGGTGGCGGCTGGAAGAGCACCGGTGGCGCTGCCTTCGCGGCGGACGGCCGCCGGGCGGGCGCGTCCTGATCGGCGGGGGTCTCGGACGGCGTGAAAGTGGCCTTCGGGGTGCGCGGCCGTGGCGTCGACTTGGCCGGTCCGCGAGGCGCCTCAGTGGGGGGCTGCTCCTCCATGTTCAGGCAGCCTAGTGGGACGTCGGACTTTTGCCAGGTGAAAAGCGCCCGGGCCGGTGACACGGAAGTGCCACCGGCCCGCTGTGCTGCTTCCCGCGTCAGTTCAACGGCAGGGGCCGAACCCCCCGCCGCCGGGCGCGGGATCGTCGGCCCACAGCTTCACCATGCCGCCCCGGAGACAGGCTTGCCGTCCGTGGCACTGGTGACCATCCCGCTGACCGTGCGGGCGCGGTCGAGCTCCACCGCGCGGTTGCGAGGCCGCCCGGCGAAGCGTGATTCTGCTCACGGACTTGTGGGGGTGGGAGGTCTGAGGAGGCGTACGAGGTCGGGTATGCCCCGCTTCCTGCCTCGGTATGCCATGATCGGCGCCGGGGGGATGGCCGCTTTGCCCTGTGCCGCGGCGGACCTGTATTCTCGGCCAACGGCGGTCTTCGAGGACCGTCAGGGAGACTTCGCCTAGTCTGGTCTATGGCGCCGCACTGCTAATGCGGTTGGGGTCTTAAAGCCCCTCCCGGGTTCGAATCCCGGAGTCTCCGCGCGAAAGTCGGTGTGTAGACTGGCTGAGCACCTGCGCCCGTAGCTCAACGGATAGAGCATCTGACTACGGATCAGAAGGTTAGGGGTTCGAGTCCCTTCGGGCGCACCACACAGGGGAAAGCCTCCGATCAGCCGAAATGGCCAGGTCGGGGGCTTTTTCGCATGCGCTGCGTCCCCGACCTCGGGGAGTTCCGCAGCGTCCGGCGGTGGACGCCTCGGGAGGTGGCTGACGCCGACCCCGCGACCCTCGAACCGCACCTGAGCCGGATGCTGACCAAGCTGAACGCTCTCAGTGGACGGTGAGCGTCAGCGGTGGGAGGTCTCGGCGCGACAGAGGCTGTCGGCGTGTTAGGCCTCGCACTGTCGAATTAGCCTCTTCAGGATCAATGCGCCGCGCAAGCGCGGCGCGTCGCGCTCTGGACCGCCGGCCCGCCGCGCACGCGCCGGCCCGCCGCACCAGCTGCCGGGCGGGTTGATGCCCAAGATGCCTCCGGCGGGGGCGCTCCGGCTCCGGGAGGGGCACTGCCCTCCCGCCCGTCCTCGACCCAGGCAAGCCGAGCAGACCAGGTCCAGGGCGCCAAGGTGGAGCGCCCTACCGGACGAACGACCTTGGCGCCCTGGACCTGGCCCGCTCCCCGATGGCGTGGGTCGAGGGCAGACGGGAGGGCAACGGGGCGAGGTCGAGGTTCGTCCTCGAACAGCTCGGATCAGCGGTTGTCCGCCTCAGACGAGAACACCGCCAACGCATGGTCGACATCGACGTAATAGTGCGCGGACGCGTAGGTCTGCTTCCCGACGTAAGCGGCGTCCAGACTCGCGCTCTGCTGCCACTTCGCGTCCTTCGGTATCCACGCTGACAGATGTTCCAGCCGCGGCCTATCATCTACCGCCCACCCCCGGCCCACTGTCAGCGTGGAGACCGGCTTCCAGTCGCTATGGCGATCGATGACGGAGCGCACCGCGTCCGGAGAGAGCTGGACGACACCGATCTGATGGTCAGGACCGGGGGTGCCGGCCGACAATCCGCCTCGACTTTGCAAGGCAGGGGTTAGGGGTTCGAGTCCCCTGGGCTCCACCAGCACAGACACCGGTTGATCTCGGGTGCGAGTACAGCCAAGAGGTCACGCCGTGCCCTTCTGATCCGTAGGAGCGAGCGTGGTCGACAGACCCGGCGATCACCTCGCCGCCGACCTGAGGACGGCGTTCCTCGGATGGCGCGGCGTTGCCTTCCGCTGGGTCAAGCTGGGGTCACCTGACCCCAGGTCGGGATCACGGTTTAGGAAGTGTGAACACGGCCGGTAGTCACACCCCGTGACCCGCCTCCACCTGCCTTGCAGTGCCGGCGGGCACGTCCAGGAACTGACCGCCGTTGACCCTCGGCTCCCGCTCGAACGGGCACGGCGGGAACCATCTAGCGCCTCGGACCATCTCAGCCCGCCCAGCCTGCTAAGAGTTCCTACCAAAATGATCTAGGTGGTGGGTCTTTCATCCCTTATGGAGGGACTTGAAGGCCTCCTCTGGTCGGCAGCCCTGGGCACCCTCGACGACATAAATCCCTTCTTGCTTTTCCGCCCGCTGTCGGTAATATCTTCATGTTTTGGCCTGCAGCGGGGAGGAAAACCCACATGCGACGGAAGATACCGGCCGGCATCCTAATGGCCCTGGTCTTTCTGATTCCGGCGGCACCGGCGGTGGCTCAAACCGAATCGCCCGGGCTGAACGAGGCCTGCCAAACGGTCGAGCGCAAGGTATACAAGGATATCCCCGAGCTTGTCACCATCGACCTGGATACCGCCACCAATGTAGAGGTGCGGGTGTTGGCCTACCAGATCCTGGCCGCGGCAAACGCCGACTCGTTGCCCGTTCTGCCTGACGCCATTCAGGAGCGCCTGGCCGGCACCGCGGACGATCTGCGCGCATTCCTCAAGGCGGACGTGCAGAACGCATGGTCAACGGCTCTGCGGGTCACGGTCGTCCGGACGTTGACGGGCGCTGGTACCAACGTGAAGGCGGACGCGAAAAAGACGCTCGATGAGGGGACTGTCGATGCCTACCTGGCTTACCTGAACAACGGCCTGTACGCCGCACGTGCGCTTGACTGCGCGTCTCAGCCCACACCGACACCGAGCGCCACGCCCAGCGCCACGACGACCGTTGCACCGACCCCTGCTTCCTCCACCAGCCTGGGCGCCCCCGGCGGCGAGGGCGGTGGGCTGCCCGTGACCGGTGCCGACACCGCGACCGTGGCCGGCATTGGCGGTGCGCTTCTGCTCCTCGGCGGCGCTGGCTACCTGATCGGACGCCGACGCCGTTCCCGCTTCGTGGCATAGCCCGCTCGACGCGCCCGGCTCGATGCTTCGTCGCGCTGGGCGCGTTCAGCGCTGTGCTTGGCGAGGTTCGTCGCGACCCAAAGGCGCGTTGTCAGCTTCGGAAGCAAGTTGCAAGGTTAGGGGTTCGAGTCCCTTCGGCGCACATAGCTGAACAGGTAAAACGCACAGGGCCGGTCGCTTGCGACCGGCCCTGACAGCAACCGGCGACAGCAACGTCATTTCCCGGCCTCGTCATCAAGGCGGCCTGCTGGCGACCTCCGGCCGGCATCGGCCGGGCCGGTGCGCTGAAGCATCCGAGGGGCGACTCGGATAGCGATCCAGATGTCACCGGCCAAGAGGCTCAGACCGATCAGACCCATGACAAGCCCATAGATTCGATCGGCGTCGGCGAGAGGTGGCCCATCCGGTGGCAATGGATCCCAAGCGTTCCAAGCGCCTCCGATAAGCAGCACGCCGACGAGGGCCAAGGTAAGCGGCACAAGCAGAAACACGAACCGGTCAATCCTGGCAGGAACTCCCACTGGATTTCGGTGTGCAGCACGGACAGAATGCCGCACAGCACCTGCCGGTCCGGGATCCGGTTGCGCCCGGGGAAGCGCCGTCGCCGTTCGGGCTTGGGCAGCAGCGGCTCGATGCGCCGCCACAACCCGTCCGGCACGATTCACGGCGGCTGCTCGCCTCGCCTCACGGCCCAACACTCTAGATCGTCCTCCATCGTGGACGGAAGGCTCTAGATCATTTTTTCAGGACCTGGTTGCAACAGTTTCTTTGCATAGTTATCTTGGCATAATGGCCGGGGATCCGCACAAGCCTGGGTACGACTCCACACAGGACGTAGTTCTCGACGCACGGACGCTACGCGGTGTAGCCCATCCACTGCGCCTGCGGTTGCTCGGCTCACTGCGCCATGAGGGACCGCAGACCGCCACCCAGTTGGCCTCCCGACTCGGTGAGTCCAGCGCAGCGACCAGCTACCACCTCCGCACACTGGCTGCTCACGGCTTCGTGACCGATGCGCCCGAGCTGGGCCGCGGCCGGGAACGCTTCTGGCGCGCCGTGCATCGCTCGACCTGGTTCGACGTTCCCGACCGCGACGCGCCGGAGCGTGCACTCGGCGAGGCCTACCTGCGCACGGTCGCGCGGATGTACGCGGAGAACGTCGAGCGGTCCATCACCGAGTTGGCCGACTGGCCACAGGAGTGGGTACGGGCGGCCAGCATGAGCGACCTCACGGTCAGCCTGAGCGCCGCCGAGGCGCAGCAACTCGCCGACGACATGATGGCCCTGCTGGTGCGGTATCGGGACCGGGCGGCGGACCGGGCCGGTGACGGATCGGAACGCGTCGCGATGACCACGCAGTTCCAGATTTTCCCGCGGCGCGGCCAGCTGGACGCGCTGTTGGCGACGCGAACCGCGTCCGTCGGCGGGCCCGTCACCGCGGGTAATGAATCGTCCGGTACCGCGGCCGATGAACCGTCCGGTGCTGCGGACGGGGACCGACTATGAGTCAGCGGTCCGCGTACGGGTTGCTCATCGCCGAGGCGGTCTCGGTCGCCGGCACCCGGATGTCGGTCGTGGCGGTGCCCTGGTTCGTGCTGCAGACCACCGGCGACGCCCTGCTGACCGGCGTCACCGCGTTCGTGGAGATGGGCGCCCTGGTCGCGGCGCGCGTACTCGGCGGACCGCTGGTCGACCGTATCGGACCGCGGATGGCCAGCGTCGGCGGTGACCTGATCGCCGGGCTCGTGCTCGGCGTGGTGCCCCTGCTATACGCCGCCGGCCTGCTCGCCTATCCGGTCCTGCTCGTACTGGTCGGGGTGGTCGGGCTGTTCCGCGGGCCGTCGGACAACGCGAAGTACGCGATGGTGCCCGACGTCGCGGCCGCCGCCGGCTGGAGTAACGAGCGTGCCGCCGGGCTGGCCGACAGCGTGCAGCGCCTCGGGTCGCTGATAGGAGCGCCACTGGGCGCAGTGCTGATCGTTCTGGTCGGCGCTCCCGCGGTCATCGCGCTGGACGCGGCCAGCTTCCTGCTCGCCGCCGCGCTGGTGGCGACACTGGTCCGGGTCCGGCGGGCCGAACCCGACCCGGCCGAGGTGGGTCACCGCACCGGCGTCGGCGGCTACCTTGCCGACCTCGGGGCCGGGCTGCGCTTCGTCCGGCGTGATCCGCTGCTACGGGCGATCGTCGCGATGGTGCTGCTGACGAACCTGCTCGACCAGGCAATGACGGCGGTGCTGATCCCGGTATGGGCGGCCGAGCGCTTTAATGACGCCGCACCAGTCGGGCTTGTGTTCGGCGCGGTGAGCGCTGGCGCCTTCGTCGGGTCACTGCTCGTGTCGATGTACGGCGCGCGATTGCCGCGATGGCGCACGTACGCCCTGGCCTTCCTGCTCGGCGCCGTCCCGCGGATCTTCGTGCTGGCGCTGCCAGTCGGACTGCCTGTCATCGCGGGCGTCGCGCTCGTCGGCGGGGTGCTGATCGGGGCCATCAACCCATTGCTGTCCGCTGCGGAGTTCGAACGCATCCCGGCCAACCTGCGGGCGCGTGTCCTCGGCGCGGTCGGCGGCCTGGCTTGGGCCGGTATCCCGCTCGGCGGGCTCGTCGGCGGCGTGCTCGCAACAACGCTCGGCGCCACCGGCGGCATCCTCATCGTGGGCGCGGCGTACCTGTTGGTCACCCTGGACCCGCTGGTCCGCCGGCGCACCTGGCGGCTGATGAACCGGCCCGCTCCAGCCACCGCCTCGGTCGCTGTGCCAACCTGACTCCGGCGTCACCGGCGCGGACCCCGGAGGCGAACGGCAACGATCTGTCACCCTCGCTCACAACCGGATCCCTTATCGCTCAGGAGAATTAGCCACCCGTGCCAGCGGACCTTGCGGGCGAGCCACACGTCGCGCCGGGTGAGTCCGCCAGCGCCGACGCTTGACAGCCGCCATTGAGACTCGTCCGGTAGGGCGCTCCACCTTGTCCCCGTCCGGGGAGGCTGGACGGTCTACGACTGCCCGACGAGGAGATCCGCTCCCAGGGGGCCGCGAAAGCCACGCGCTACCGGTATCGTCCGCTGTCACGCTGTTGAGGCCTGCGGGAGAGGTGCCGGGAGCAATGTCGTCCGAGGTCTTGTTCTTCTCCGGGGCGGCGGTTGTGCTGTTGGCGGTTGCTGTGCTGCTTGGCAGGTTGCTGGCCAAGCGCCGCCGCTGGGAACTCCTGCCCCTGATGGGAGCCCTTGTCGCGTCGGTGATAGTGCTGACGGTGATCACGGGGCCGCTCGGTGAACGATCGCTGGCGGTCGGGCTTGCTTCCTTGTCTTGGGGGGCGGTGCTTCTGGCCACCGTCTTTTTGGTAAGGCGTTCACACCCACGCCTTGTGATCGCGGTCGGCGCGGTAGGGGGAGCCATTGCGATACACGTGGCGATGGTCGCGTTTGTGTTTGCAAGGTTCAGCGCAGCGGAGGCCCCCCGGGAATACGCGCTGCTGTGGTTGCCCGCTGCAATGACGGGCGCGGTGAGGAACCTGGGCGAGCCGGGCAGCGGGGTCGAGACGCCGCTGTGGGTTCGGATGTCTGAGGACGCCGGCCTGTTGCCGTTGCTGGTGGTCTTGTTGTCGGGCTTTGCCGTGTCTTACGTGGTGCGCCGGGGGACCCTCGCCCGAGGTGCCAACGTTCAGGTCTGAGCGCCACTCAGTCTCAGGAGGTATGGCGGGCCATCCACGGGCCAAAAGCCCGTGTAACTCCAGGCGGATCCAGGCCGCAAGAGACTGCGTTGAGCAGGCGAACCGCCGTGCCTCGGCCCGTGGGGTGCTCGGTAAGGCTTTGCCCACCCCGGCCGGCTCGGATAGCTTCGCCCGGTGGTGCAGATCAATACTGAACGGCTGGTCCTGCGGGACTGGCAACAGTCCGACCTCGCGCCATGGGCGGCCATGAACGCCGATCCGGAGGTCCGGGAGCATCTCGGCGCACCGTTGACCGCCGAGCAGGCCGCAGCCTCGGTGCGCTGCTTTCAGGACGATCTGGACCGCGTCGGCTTCGGCTTCTGGGCCGTCGAGGTCCGCGCCACCGCCGAATTCATCGGATTCACCGGCCTGGACGCGGTGGACGAGGCGATGCCCTTCACCGGCGTCGAGGCCGGCTGGCGATTGGCCCGCTCCGCGTGGGGGTACGGGTACGCCACCGAGGCGGCACTCGCCGCCCTGTGGTACGGCTTCGACACGCTCGGGCTGCCCGAGATCCTCGCGATCACCACCGTGACGAACGTGCGTTCGCAGGCGGTGATGCGGCGGATCGGCATGACCACCGACCCGACCGACGACTTCGACGACCCGGAGGCTGAGCAGGGCCCGCTGCGCCGGCAGGTCGTGTATCGCAAACGCGCGGAACCGCCCGTCCGGCGGTAGCCGCCGCCAACCGTCGCCGCAACGGCAGACGTGCCGCCTCAACTGCTGGTTGTCCGACGCGGCTCGCGTCACTGGTCGCCGGCCTGATTCAGCGATCCGCCCGCCGAGTGGGCACGAGCAGCGCACGCTTGAGCGTGGAGCGACGCAGCCCGGTCATGTCTGCGCCCTGCGTGAGGGGTGGACCGGGAAGCCGACGCCGGAGGGAGGTCGATGATGCAGGTCCGTCTCATGTCCGAGCCAGCACCGGGCCACGCCGAGAACGAAGACCACGCGTTCCACGCCGGCCCGATCGTCGCCGTCCTGGACGGGGTGACCGTGCTCCCCGGGACCGACACGGGCTGCGTTCACGGGCCCGCCTGGTATGTGCGCCGACTCGGCAGCCGCCTCACCGAGGTCGCGGAGGAAAGCCCGACCGCCCCGCTCGCCGACAGCCTTGCCGAGGCCATCCGCCGGGTACGCGGCGATCACGGCGACCGGTGCGACCTGGACAACCCGGCGACGCCCGCTGCGACCGTCTGTCTGGTCCGCGATACGGGGCAAACGCTCGACTACCTGATCCTGTCCGACAGCACGCTCGTCACCGAGCGGGCCGGACAGGTGCAGATCTTCACCGACACCCGCTTCCACAAGGTGGTCGCCGAGTTGCGGCGCGACGCGGTCACGGAGGACTACGCGATCGGCAGCAGCGAACAGGCGGCGCGGATGCGTCAGACCGTCACGCGCAAGCACGAGTTCACCAACCAGCCGGACGGGTACTGGGTCGCCGCCGCCGATCCCGATGCCGCGCACCAGGCCGTGATCGGAAGCCTTCCCCTGACGGGGAAGACCCGCGTACGCCGCGCCGCCCTGCTCACCGATGGCGCCTCGTGCGCGGTCGACGATTACGCCTTCATGGACTGGGCGGAGTTGCTCGAACTGGTGACCGAGCAGGGCCCGGAGGAGTTGATCCGCCGGGTACGCCTGGCCGAGGACGCCGACCGGGACGGGTACGCGCAGCCGCGGTTCAAGCGCCACGACGACGCCACGGTCGCCCTCTGCACCTTCGACAAGTAGCAGCGGTGGGGAGCCGCGCGTCCCCGTACGCGGCGAATGCGCGACGGCAGAACGGGTAGCCGGCACCGAAGCCAGCAGGTGATGGCGGCAGCCTGACCCCGTCCGCCGGCCGGCTGCCCGTCGCGGGAACCGGCCGGCGGCGGGGCCGTCGTACGCGAGCCGTCAGTTCTTCAGGAACGTCCGCCATTCCGCTTCGTCCGCGAAGCGGCGTACCTGCTCCTCGGTCTGCGCCTGCCGGGCCATGCGGCTGAGCTGGCCCTGCAGGATGGCGCTCGCCAGCAGAGTGCCGATCTTGCCGGCGCCGCCGCGCTTGAGCGCGATCTGGACCTCGCCCATGACCTTCAGGTTCTCCGGCTTGAGCACCTTCATGTCGCGCAGGTCGACGGCCCCGGTCCAGCCCGGCTTCAACTTGCGCGCCTCCCGCTGGACCGCCCCGACGATCTCCGAAAATTCCGAATCGATGATCGGGTCAGCTACGGAGAGCGCGAGTTGGTTCTCCGTCACCTTCGCTTCGACGCTGTACATGGGTTCCTCCACGTCTGGTGTCCTTCCTTCTTGTCTCGGCAGGAACATCCAGCCGTTGAGAAGAAGGTCCGGGTGAGCCCGCCGCCCCGGGAGGCGGCGAGCTCACCCGGAGGATCAAGGAGTGGCCCTTGATCCACGGACAGTGATGTCCGGCATGGTCAGGAGACCGTGTAACGGAACTTGCTACCGCTGTTGGCGGTGGTGGTGCCGCCCGGGGTCGTGACCACCACCTCGTAGGTGCCGGCCGCCCGCGGCGGCAGGGTCACCCGGACCTGCGTGTCCGAGAGCCGTACGTAGCCGATCGCGGTTCCACCGACCGTCACCCGCGTCGCCGCGGTGAGCCCGGTACCTGTGATCACGACCGTGGTGCTCTTGCTGGTCAGTCCGCTCGACGGCGTCACCGACGAGAGGACCGGCACAGGCGGCGCCACGAACGCGAACTTCGACGTCGAACTCGTCCCCGATGTGCCGCCCGGGGTCGTGACCTGCACGTCGAACGTGCCGGCCGCGCTGGTCGCGCGCGGCGGCAGGGTCGCCCGGAGCTGACCGTCGTTGACGAAAACGAACGGAACCACGAGGCCACCGACGGTCACGCGCGAGGCGGCCGTGAGGTTGCTGCCGTTGACCAGTACGACCGTCGCCACGTACGTCATGCCGCTGGTGACGCTCAACGACGACACCACCGGCGCGGGCGGCAGCTCGTAGGTGAACTGTGCTGCCGTGCTGGTGCCGCCCGGCGTGGTCACCGCGACATCGAGCGCGCCGGCCGGCCGTGCCGGCAGAACGACGCGCAGCTGCGTGTCGGAGATCCGGGTGAACGAGACCTTGACACCCCCGAGGGTGACCATGGAAGCCGCGGTGAAGTTGCTGCCGGTCAGTCCGACGGTGCTGGTCTTGTACGTGTAGCCGGTGTTCGGGCTGACCGCGTCGATCACCGGCGGTGGCGGGGCCTCGTACGTGAAGGCCACACCTGTGCTGGTCCCTCCCGGCGTGACCACCTGCACGTCGACGGTGCCCGCGGTGCGCGGGAGCAGCGACGCCTTGATCTGCGTGTCGGAGACCCGGGTGAACGGCACGGAGACGCCGCCCACGGTCACCTTCGACGCGGCGGTCAGGTCGGTGCCGGTCAGTGTCACGGCGGTCGACACGTAGGTCAGGCCCTTCGTGACGCTGAGGCTCGTCACCGTTGGCGCGGGCGGTGCGACGTAGGTGAACGTGGTCGCCGTGCTGCTGCCACCCGGGGTGGTCACCACCAGGTCGACGGGGCCCGCGGCCCGCGGCGGCAGGACCACCCGCAGCTGGGTCGCGGAGATCCGGGTGAAGCCGACCCGTACGCCGTTCGCGGTGACCTGCGACGCCGCGGTCAGGTCGGTGCCGGTCAGCAGCGCCGACGTGGTCAGGTAGGTGAGGCCGCTGTCCGGGGCCACCGTGCTCACCGCGGGCACCGGCGGCGCCGTGTAGGTGAACTGCGCGTCCGATCCGGTCGCGGTCACGCCGCCCGGGGTGGTCACCTGCACGTCGACGTCCCCCGCCGCGTGCGCCGGCAGGGTCGCCTTCAGCTGCGTGTCGGAGACCCGGGTGAACGACACGGCGACGCCACCGACGGTCAGCTTCGACGCGGCGGTGAAGTTGACGCCGGTGATGGTGACCGGCGTCGGGAGGTACGTGAGCCCGCCCTTCGGGTTCAGCGAGGTGATCGCCGGAGCCGGCGGGGTCCGGTACGTGAACTGCGTGGCGGTGTCGACCGCGCTCGTCCCGCCGGGCGTGGTGACCTGCAGGTCGACGGTGCCGGCGGCGCCCGGCGGCAGGGTGAGCTTGAGCTGCGTGTCGGAGACCCGCGTGAAGGACAGACTCTTGCCGCCCAGGGTGACCTTCGTCGCCCCGGTGAAGCTCGTGCCGACCACCACCACGGGCGTGGCGAGGTAGGTCAGCGCGCTGCTCGGCGTGACGGATTGGACGACCGGCGCGGGCGGGTTGACGTAGGTCAGCTTCGCGGCGGGCCCGGTGGGGCTGGTGCCCTGTGCGGTGCTGACGGTGACGTCGTACGTGCCGACGGGCATCGCGGGCGCGACGAAGCTGAGGCTGGTGGCGGAGAGCAGCTTCGACGCGACCGCCTTGGTGCCGACCTTGACCGAGGTGGCGCCGGTGAAGTCGGTGCCGGTCGCCGTGATCGTCGTGCCGCCGAAGATGAGCTGGCTGTTCACGTTGAGCGCGGAGACGACGGGCGGTGGCGGCACGTACGTGAACTTGCCGGTCGCGGTGACCGGGCTGATCCCGGCCGGGTTGGTGACTGTGACGTCGACCGTGCCCAGGGCGTTCGGCGGTGCGGTCGCGACCAGCTTGGTGACGCCGTTGGCCTGCACCGGGTTGAATGTCGCCGTGGCGGAGCCGAAGCGGACGGCGGTGGCGCTCGCCAGGCCGGCGCCGGTGACCGTCACCTGGGTGCCCCCGTCGGAGCGGCCCTTGTTGACCGAGAGCGATGCCACGGTCGGCGCCATCGGGATCGGCGCGGACGGTGTCTGGATCCCGCTGATCGTGTAGGCGCCGTTGACCACGGTGTTGACGAACGACCAGGAGACCTTGGCGTCGCCGCTGTTGCCCCAGCCCGTGCCCCACTGGTTGCGGAGGAAGACGCCCTGGGCGTCGTACCCGAAGGCGGTCACCATGTGCCCACCGAGGCTGCTGCCGCTGGTGGTGCTGTAAAGGCTGTGCGAGCGGAGGGACATGAAGTCCTTGAAGACCGGGAAGCCGATCGCGACCGGCGAGCCGGAGGCGATGGCCTGTTGGATCGCCGTCTGGGCACCCGCACCCTGGTTGCCGCCGACCCAGAGCCGGGTCCAGCCCGTCACCTTGTAGTTGGCCGCGTTGGCGATCTGCTGGGCGGTCGGCGGGGTCTGCCAGCCGACCGTGCCCTGGAAGTAGTTGTCCTGGGTGTCGACGCCGCCGGACTGCGCGTTGGCGAGCGCGTGGTCCGGGACGAGGCCGGCGTTCGGGGCGCCGCCTGCTGCGACCGTCCGCATGTAGAGGAAGAGCGGAGCGTACGGAGCCCCGACGCCGCCCGTGCGTGTCGCGTAGTAACCCATGATCGAGTGGGCTATCGTCCATGCGACGCACGAGCCGACCTGCCCCTGGTCGCCGACAGGCGGCGCATACTGCCGCAGGTCGACGCTGGCGGGCAGCGTGCTGGACGCGTAGACACCGGCGTCGCCGCCGGCGAGGACGCGGCCAGTGCTGGGGACGTAGCCCCCGACCGCGTGTGGCAACGATGTGGGCGCGGCGAGCGCCGCTGACGCGGGCGCGGTGATGGCTATCACCGCGAGAACCGCGACCAGTGGCCTGGTCAACCTGCGCAAGAGGAGGGGCATCCGTGCTCCTTCGGACAGAGGTCATCCGGTGCCCGTACGCGCCGCTCAGGCTCCATGCCCTGCCGGTGCTGACACCGAGAATCGCCCCATCGGCACAGATGATCTTTAGTTGAGCCCTTCGCCGGGGCCATCCCGGATAGACGATCAGGGATATGCGCGGGTGTTTCCCGGATCACACGGGCGGCGGTCGCCCGGAAGGCTTACGGCATGCGAAAGCCGACCCGCGCGCTCGCCGCGCTGACCGCCACCGCACTCCTCTCCGTCACCCTGGCCGCGCCGGCCGGAGCCGCCCCGCCCGGCGCCGCCGTGGGCGCCCCGCCCGGCGCTGAACCCCGACCGCAGTGCCCCACCCCGCCACCCGCGCCGACGACGCTGCCGCCGCTCTCCGACGCGAAGCTCTCCGCGGCCATCGCCGCGCTGCCGGACGACGAGGTCACCGGCGCACTGGCGCGGGTCCGTGGCTCCGCCGGCTCCTGGCAGGGCACCGCCGGCGTCGCGGACCTGCGTACCGAACGACCGGTTCCGGCGAACGGGCGGTTCCGGATCGGCTCGATGACGAAGGTGTTCACCGCGGTCGTCGCGCTCCAGTTGACCGCCGAAGGGCGCCTCGACCTCGACCAGTCGGTGCAGCACTACCTGCCGGGCCTCCTGCCCCCGGACTACGAGCCGATCAAGGTTCGGCACGTGCTGACCTACACCAGCGGGATCAATGGAGCGAGCGTTCCGCACAAGGACCCGGACTGGTTCTTCGCCCACCGCTACGACCACTGGGAGTCGGGCAGCCAGCTCGATCTGACGCGGCCGCTCGCGTTCAAGCCCGGGTCGAAGCAGCGGTACGGCAACGCCGACTACTGGCTCGCCGGGCTGTTGATCGAGAAGGTCACGGGACACAGTTGGGCGCGGGAGGTCACCGACCGGGTGATCAGGCCGCTGCGGCTCACCGGGACGAGCGCGCCCGGCGACGATCCGCGCATCCACGGACCGCACGCCCACGGGTACGAAGCGGTCGAAACCCCGGACGGCACGCGGTGGGTCGACGTGACCTTGGCGAACCCGTCGTTGCAGTGGTCCGCGGCCGCGATCGTCTCCACCGCCGAGGACCTGGACCGGTTGATGGTTGCGCTGTTCACCGGACGGCTGGTCCCCGCGCCGCAGTTGGAGCTGATGTTCACGGTCCCCGACGTGTACGTGTTCGACGGCGACGACGACCCGGCGAACGACCGGTGCGCGGACTACGGCCTCGGCCTCGCACGGATTCAGCTCGGACCGGTCACGGTGTGGGGGAAGAGCGGCGACCGCCCCGGCTACAACAACGGGATGGGCGCTACCCGTGATCTGTCCCGGCGGCTCGTCTACTCCGTGAACACGATCCGCATGGGCGGCGCGCAGCCGTTGCGGGCGCAACGGATCATCATGGCCACCTTCTCCTGATCCCGCCGCCGCCCGACATCGATCAAGGACTTATCAGTCGATCAAGGACGTATTCACACGATTGGAGATCGTTCCATGCGAATACGTCCTTGATCGACGCGGACGGGGGGCGGCGCGGACGGGGGGGGTAACGCCAACCAGGCGTACCACGACCGGGTGACCATGCCCTACTCGAAGATCAATGCGAACATCGCCGAGGTTCTCA